>NZ_JAMOKX010000004.1 GCF_023646285.1 Helicobacter colisuis
TAAAAATGAAACTTACTTAAGTGGAAATATGGGAATCAAGTATAAGTTTTAAAAGTTACTAGCTAGAAATAAATTATCTTTAATTTCTAGCTAGTTTGGAGGTTTAAAAAAAGCTGATTAAAGAATAAAATATACATACTATTTAATTTTAGAGATTTACAAGCTTCCAACACAAAAACTAAAATGCACCTTTGCAAAAATACCTTTATATAATCACTAGTTGCTTATAAATTTCTTGGCTTTTTTCTTCAAATCTTTGGCATAATCTCTCTAATTCTTTAGGTTTATTTAGACTTGATTCTTTTGTTGCAAATTCCAAAAACTCCCTAATACTATTATTAAAACTATAAACGCTATTGCAAATTTCTTTGCTAATTCCATTTTCATCATTTACTTCGCAATAATCTTTAATAATGGGCTGCATTCCTGTAATGATTGCAGAGTAAGCACCCGATTCTTTAAGTATGCAATCAAGCTTTAAAAGCATCACATATGAATTTTTATGAGTCTGTAAAATTGCCCCTAGTAAATGCTGTGCTTTAGAATCCATTTGAGCAAAAACTGATTGGAAACTATTTAATAAATCATTAGAAGAATGTGAGATTTCATTAATATTTTCCACCAATGTAGCAATATCATTAATTTCTTGATTAATAATTTTTGTTGTAGATGAAATCTCTAAAGCTGTCTTTTGTGCTCTTTCTGCTAATTTTCTCACCTCATCTGCAACAACAGCAAATCCTCTCCCATGTTCTCCTGCTCTTGCTGCTTCAATGGCAGCATTAAGCGCTAAAAGGTTTGTTTGTTCTGTAATTTCTTTAATAAGTGCCACAAAAGAATCAATTTCCCCAATGCGTTTTACAAAACCTTCAAAGGCATCTGTTGTTTGATCCATCGTTGCAGTTAAATTTGAAAAATTATCTGAAATTGTTTCTATGCTTGAAATCCCACTTTTAGATTCTCTTGAAATCTCTTGAGTATGTTCTTTAACGCCATCCATAGCGGTAATCACAACATTAAGATCATTAGAAACTATTTTCAAACCTTCATCCAAGCTTTTTGAACTCCTTTTTGAAATTTGATTAACAATTAACCCCTTTTTGTTTAATTTATCTGCTTCTTCCATAGAATCTGTGGCTTGATTAATTAAATTCCCCGCATACACAAAAACTCCTCTTAGCCCACTTGTAGGAAGTTTTCTTGAATATCTACCTTCTCTTGCTGCATTAATTGTCATATAACTTCCCTTAACAAAAACCTCAATTTGATCTGCTAAGCGATTAAGCGACCAAGCAACTTCACCCAATCCACTTTTATCTTCAATATTAACAATTCTAGCTTCTAAATTTCCCTTTGCCATTTCTTTGATACATGTTGCAATATCTTGAATACACTTATCACGCCTACTACCTGCAATGAGTCCTACCACACAAAAGATTATTCCTAAAACAAAAATGGCAAATTCCAATAAAAAGTGTATATTTAATGCCTCTACAACAAACAAAACAATAAAAATTACTATAAAACCTATACTCATAAAACGAAATGAATTATAAAGATAAAATGTATTCTTCATAGTTTAGTCCTTGTTTTCTTAAAAATTCTTCTAAAAATGCTTGGCTTTTTGTTAAATTGCCTTCTTTTTCTATTTGAACAAGTTGTGCATAAAGATTTTCTATTTTTGAAACTGCTTCTTGTTTTGGTTTTAATCGCACAGAATGGTATCCTATAATTTCACCTTTCTCATTAAAAGAGGGACTAACATAAGCAATCACCCAATAATAAGCGCCATCTTTAGCAAGATTCTTTACATATGCTACAATTTCTCTACCATTTTGAATATTTTCCCAAAGTAGCTTAAAAATGATACGCGGCATATCTCCATGGCGAACAATATTATGTGCCTTGCCTAAAAGTTCATTTTCTCTATAACCCGAAAGTTGTATAAAAATATCATTGCAATAAGTTATCTTCCCTTTTAAATCTGTTTTAGAAACAATGAGTTCATTATCTGGAACATTTCTTTGTTTATCCATCGGAACTATCTTTTGTCTCATTATTGCTCCTCCTTGCAAAACAAATGTTTGACATATTATAGCATCGCTACAATTAACAATTTGGAAACAAAGATTTTAACAGATAATTATCAAGAAAATGCGAATATGATTTTAAAAAATGAATTCAATACTATAAATACCACTTAAATTTTATTTAAGATAAGTCAAATATTCTCTATTCATTTCCCACCCATTTATAAATAATTTTATATGCAATTCTCTCTAATACATTGCGCAAAGCTCCCCAGTGCATCACTGCTCCACCAATAAGCCCAATCACACTACCAAGAATAATATCCAAAACTCTTGCTTGAATAATCATATCTGGATTGTAATTCATAAAACTCCCAACTTCTGCCAAATAAGTCGAATAAGGTGTTAAAAAAACCATCGCTAATGCGTAATTTCTCACCACGATTAATTCTGCAAAAAACATTAAAACCATCATTAAAAGTGCAAACTCTATAGGGCTAAACTCAAAATGCAAAAGGATATAGGCAAAACTTACTCCAAGAATTGTTCCTAAGATTCTCTGTGTTTGCTTAATCCAAATTTGTTTAAAGGTAATAGCTGTTAAAACTGCTGCGCAACTCACTCCAACCCAATAGCCCTTCTCCAACTCTAAAATGTTTTGCAACACCATTGCTAAAGCCACAAAAAATGCTATAATGATAGGATCTACAACAATCACTCCAAATCCAAAATCGCCCACTTTTGGAATCGGCTTTGGATTATGCTTAAAAAGATAAATCACACTAAGAGAATAAAATAACACCATCACATTAGCCACCATAGCTCCAATAGCCACAAGTCCTATTGCCATAAAATAATCCTCTAATTTAAAAGGAATAAAACTACCAAGCAAAGTCGCAAAAGTAAAAAAGAAAAATCCAGGAGCACCAATACTAAAATAACGCACTACTTGGGCGCTAACCATAGTTACACCAAATACAATTAAAGGAATAAAAGAAGGAAAAGTTTGCCCCACAAGCCCCAAAGCAAAAGCCGTAATCATTCCAAAAGCGCAAGACATACTAAGAATCATTTTATGATAAATAGGGGTATCTGGAACATACAAAAAAATATTTGCCCCAATAATTGCTACAAGACCTAAATCTGGGCGTTTGAAGTAGGTTGCTACAAATAGAATAATTGCTACCCCAAGTCCTGCAAAAAAAGGCATTTGCCAAAGTCTATCGCTCTTATTCCAGGTAAAAATCAGTTTTACTTCATCCATTATTTTTTTTGTTAATGACATACTGCCCTTCTTTTTATGTTTTATTTAGTCTTTATTTTAAAATTTCATACTTTATGAAATTATAATACAATTTAAATAGTTTTGATTAACTTTGAAATTTGTTATAATCCGCATCAAATATTTAAAAATAGCAAGGAATTAAGAAATGAAAATCATTGCAAGCAATTTTAAAACTAACCATACAAGAAAATCCACACAAGCCTTTTGTGAAAATTTAAAAAATTTTTTGCAAACACAAAATTTTCCTCACAAAATAGCAATCTTTCCTCCTGCTACAGCTTTGCTTGAAGATTCTTTTACTCACTTTAGAATTGGAGCACAAAATGCCTATTTTACAGAAAATGGCTCCTTTACTGGAGAAATAGGACTAGAGCAATTAAATGAATTTAGGATTCAAACCCTTTTAATTGGGCATAGTGAAAGGCGTGAAATCCTAGGTGAATCCCAAGCAATGTGCGCAAAGAAATTTTCCTTTTTTAAGGAAAAAAATTTTGAAATTTTTTATTGCATCGGAGAATCACTAGACATAAAAAAACAAGGACTGCAATCCACTCTTAACTTTTTAGATTCACAACTTGAGGGCATTGATTTAAACTATCCCAATCTCACTCTTGCATATGAGCCAATTTGGGCTATTGGGACTGGTATTAGCGCAAGTTTAGAAGAAATTACGACCATTCACACGCATTTAAGGCAAAAATTAGGTAAAATTCCGCTTTTATATGGGGGCAGCGTTAAACCTAACAATGTTAAAGAAATTCTTCAAATTGATAGTGTTGATGGTGTGCTCGTTGGTAGTTCTAGCTGGGAAATTTCTAGCTTTTTAGAAATCTTGAAAAATTCACTTTAAGGAGCAAAAATGATAATGAATGGCAAAAAAGGATTAATCGTAGGAGTGGCTAATAACAAATCAATTGCCTATGGAATCACAAAAGCTTGTAAGGCTCAAGGGGCAACAATTGGGCTAACTTATATGAATGAAGCAATCCAAAAACGCGTTTTGCCTATTGCAGAAGAAATTGGCAATTCGCAATATGTTTATGAACTTGATGTAAGCAAAAAAGAACATTTTGCAAATCTAAGAGAGCAAATTAAAAAAGATTTTGGCAAACTTGATTTTCTCGTGCATAGTGTTGCATTTGCTCCAAAAGAAGCTTTAGATGGAAGCTTTTTGGAGACAAGCAAGGAAGCCTTTAATGTTGCTATGGAAGTTTCAGTGTATTCTCTTATTGAATTATGTCGCGAACTTGAACCCGTTTTGGCTCCCGATGCTTCAATCTTAACTCTTAGTTATTTAGGAAGTGTTAAACATGTGGCGCACTATAATGTGATGGGGGTAGCAAAAGCAGCTCTAGAATCAAGTGTGCGCTATTTGGCTCACGATTTAGGCAAAAAAGGAATTAGAGTTAATGCTATTTCTGCAGGACCTATCCGAACTCTTGCAGCAAGTGGAATTGGAGATTTCAAATTTATCCTCAAATGGAATGAAGCCAATGCGCCTTTAGGCAAAAATGTTACCATCGAAGAAGTGGGGAATTCTGCAATGTATCTACTCTCACCACTTTCAAGTGCTGTAACAGGTGAAATCCACTATGTTGATTGTGGCTATAACATTATGGGAATGTGCGCTGTTGAAGAAATAGATGGCAAAGCCTCTCTAGTTTGGGATAGAGTAAAATAACAAAAAAGGGCAAAAGTGGAAGCGCAACTTATGAATCTTGCAATTGAAACATATAGAATTACACTCATTTTATCGCTTCCAATGTTGCTTGTAGGATTAATAGTTGGTTTGCTTATTAGTATTTTTCAAGCTACAACACAAATCAATGAAATGACGCTAACCTTTGTGCCTAAAATTCTAGCAGTTATTGTGGTTATTATTTTTACAATGCCGTGGATGCTTAATATGCTCATTGATTTCACAGCACGAATCTTTAATATGATGCCTAATTTTATTTTTTAATGATTCAAAAAATCCTTGATTTTTCTGTTTATAGCAGTATCAAAATTGGACCTACTCTACAAATCTCCCTCATTCAAAACCCGCAAGATTATTATGAAATATTACAACACACAACCACCCCTAGTATTATTGGCGCTGCCAACAACCTCCTTGTTTCACCCAATGCAAAAAACCTTATTATGCTTGATAAAAATTTTTCTTATATCAAAGATTGTGGAGATTTTTTAGAAGTGGGCGCACTCACTCCAAGCGGAAGGCTTTTCTCCTATGCCAAAAAACATAATTTAGCAGGTTTTGAAATCCTAAGTGGGTTGCCTGGAAGCATTGGTGGAATCATCAAAATGAATGCTGGATTGAAGGAATATGAAATCAAATCCTCCTTGCTTGGAATCTTAAGCCTAAAAAATTCCCAATCGCTCGAATTTATTCCCACACATTCTCTTAATCTGTCTTATCGTTCAAGCACAATAGAAACACTCATTTTTGCAGGTATTTTTAAAAAACAAAGCGGTTTTAACCCTAATCTTGTAAGCCTTTTTACAAAAATGCGATCCAATCAGCCAAAAGAGCCTAGCTTTGGGAGCTGCTTTAAAAATCCACCCAATGATTTTGCGGGACGACTAATTGAATCTGTGGGATTAAAGGGAGTTGTTTTTGGGCGCAATCAATCGCTAATGTTTAGCCCAAAACACGCTAATTTTTTAGTTAATTTAGGAAAAACTTCTTTTGATGAAGCTTTAGAATTAATTGAATTAGCAAGAAATTTAGTTCTCAAACAACACCAAATCCCACTCCAAAATGAAGTGCAAATTCTCCAATAATTTATAATTCCACTTGCTTTGCACTTTTATCAATATACTTTGAAATACAATGATTCTAAAAATTATCTTATTTTGTATTCAAAAAAGATTCTAGAAACTTTTTAAATTAATTGCTAGTTCTATATCTAAATTGTCCTTTTTTAAATACCATTTCCAAACCACCAATGCTAAAGAGCCATTTATTTTCTATGGTATTTTTCATAAAAGCAGCCAACTCGCCTTTCACATTTTTATGATACACAATTCCTACTCCATCTGTGTGTCCAATGGAACAAACTGTTCCCCTATGATTGAATTTAAAAGGCTTTGCAAAGCCTCTGTTTTCTAACTTCCCACAAAGAAGTTCTGCAAGATAATCTCCCATTTGAGCAGAGAGTTGAGCTGTTGGCGCATGAATCGCATCTTTATTGGCTGCAATCGCACAATCTCCTACCACATAAATATTTGAAAATTCCTCGCACTGCAGCTGTGAATTCACTTTGATTCGACCTTTTTTATTTGGTATTTCTGATTTTTCGACTATATCACTTCCTTTTACTCCAGCACTCCAAATAATAGTATTGCCTTCAATTTCTATAATTTTTCCCTCTTTTTCTACCAAAACTTTATTTTTTTGTATTTCTTTAATATTCCCACTATTGACAATTTCTACACCTAGTTTCTTTAATTTTTCCTCTGCGATACTCACTAGCTTAGAGTTAAATACCGGCAAAATATGAGGAGATCGCCCAATACAGGTAATCTTTGGAATCTTTCTATCAATTCCACAAATCAAACATAATTCATCTAATTGTGTTGCTAGTTCTGCAGCAAACTCAATCCCAGTAAATCCACTCCCACAAACAATCACTTGCAAATCTTTTGAATTTTTAGTGTGTATAAAATCTTTAAATTTATTTTCAATATTTTTAGAAAGCTTCAAAGCTCGATTAAGACTTGAAAGCTTATAAGTATATTCCTCCACCCCTTTAATACCAAAACTATCTGACTTAAATCCAAGCCCAATTACCAAATAATCATAAAAATACTCTCCACCATTGCCAATAACTTTATTTTCTTTGGGGCAAAGTTGAATAATTTTATCTTTAATAAATTTTACTTTTTGAGGATCAAGAATCTTGCGATAATAAATTCTTGCTTTTCTTGCAGCAAGAGTTCCTATTGCTACTTTATGTAACAAAGTTGTTTGGTAATGATAATCGTGTTTGCTAATTAAGGTAATATCTGCCTTAATTTTTAACTTCCTTTGCAAACCAAGCGCCACTTTCAATCCCCCATAACCTCCACCAATAATTAAAATTTTCTTTGTATCACGCTCCATTAGAGAATCCTTTGACAACGATTTTGAACATATACTAGTTCAAATTCGTTAAGAAAAAAATAAAAAGTTTAATATAATTTTACTTTTAAAAGTTTTTATTGAAATGGCTAGTTGGCATAAATTCTTAAGCTTTGCTATAATTCTAGCTTTTAGACTACAACAAAGGATCAAATTGCAGAATTTTAGACGCTACACTCTTGTTTTGCTTATTATTGCTTTAATTTATCTTTTGATTGTTTTTCCTGAAATCGCAAAAATCCTAGCAGGGGTTGCGATCTTGCTTATTGGAATGACAAATCTTAGCAATGGATTTAAAAGCTTTAGTGGTGGTTTGCTAGAAAAGATTCTAAAAAAATCTACAGACACTCGTTTTAAGAGCGTTACTTTTGGAGTTATTACTACCATTTTAATGCAATCTTCCACGCTTGTTTCAATTATTTCAATTTCTTTCCTTTCAGCAGGATTAATCACTCTAGCTCAAGGTATAGGAATCGTCTTTGGAGCAAATCTCGGCAATAGCGCTGGTTCTTGGCTTATTGTTGGATTAACAAGCATTAATATCTCTATCCTTGCCATTCCACTTATTGTTTGTGGGACATTACTTGGCTTTCAAAAAGATTCTTTACTTAAAGGACTTGGACTTATCTTTATGGGGATTGGCTTTTTCTTTTTGGGTGTAGATTACATTAAAAATGGCTTTGAAACCTATAAAGAGGTTGTGGATTTATCTCGCTTTAATTTTGAAGGTTTCAAAGGTGTTTTGATTTTCGTAGGACTTGGAGCAATCATCACAGGAATTGTCCAATCAAGTCACGCAACTTTAGCTATTATTATATCTGCATTGCTTAGTGGGCAAATTGGTTTTGAAAATGCTCTTGCAGCTACTTTAGGCACAAGCGTTGGCGGTGTTGTTACTGCTGTTGTCGCAAGTTTTAGCACTAATATTGAAGGTAAGAAACTTGCAATAGCTAATTGTATTTTTAACTTTACCATAGCGCTTATTGTCATTGCACTTTTCCCTTATTTTGTGTATCTTGTTAATTTAGTTGCAAGTTATTTAGGGATTCCACAAGATAATCTTGCCTTAAAAACGGCACTTTTTCATACTTTATTCAATCTTATTGCTGTGTTATTTATCTCTTTATTTATTAAGCAAATTGTCTTTGTTCTTGATAAAATAATCAAAGCCCCAAAAGATAGAGATATGGATGCGCCACTTTTCTTAAATCAAAACATTGTTAGCTATCCTGATACAGCTATTGAAGCCCTGCAAAAAGAAAGTGTGCATCTCTATAATAATGCCTATGCAATGATTGCTCACACTATCGGATTTAACCGCAGCGATATTCGCGGAAAAGAAACTTTTGATACTATCATACAAACCAAAAAATGGTTTAGTGGAAATGTGGATTTAGACTATCTTTATAAGCGTAAAATCAAGGTGCTTTTTGATGCGATTATGGAATTTTCCACAAAAGCACAAACCTATGTTACTGAAGAAGAAAAACTTGCCAAAATCTTTGCTTTTAAAATTGCTTCACGCAATATCGCTGAAGCCACAAAGAATCTCAAAATTATCCAAACCAATATGAAAGTTTATTCAAGCTCATCAAACAAAGCATTAGCCACACAATACAACACAATGCGCAAAGATTTAGGAGAGCTTTTAAGAAGTGTAGAAGAGCTTAAATTAATAAATGATGATAATGCCTATCTCATTCTATCTCAACTCAAAAATGCCAAAAATCTCCTCAAGGAAAAGGATTACCACACGCTCCACAATGTAGAAGCACTTATCACGCAAGAAAAAATCAGCGTAACCAATGGAACTTCAATTCTCAATGACAGCGCCTTTATTGCCCAAATTGCTAGTCAATTAATTGAAGCCGTTGAAATTATTTTTGCCAAAGAAACGGCATAAATTTTAAACACCAAAAGAGAGTTTAAAAATCACTTTCTCTTTTGATAAGCCACATAAATCGCAATTCCAAATGCCACCCCAATCACCAAGGCTAAAGTAATCCAATGCAAATACTCTTTAAGCAAATCTTCATTCTGTCCTAAAAAATACCCCAAAGCCACAAGAATCAAACTCCAAATTCCTGCCCCCAAAGAAGTATAAAAACAAAAAATCGCTAAATTCATTTTTCCAAGCCCAGCAGGAAGTGAAATATACTGCCTAACAACTGGTATCAATCGCCCGCTAAAGGTGGAAATATGTCCGTGTTTAGCAAAAAAATCCTCCATTTTTTTCATCGTTTCTTCATCAAAAAAAACATATTTTCCATACTTAATAAGAATCTCTCTCCCAAAAAACAATGCCAAATAATAATTCAACAATGCCCCCGCTAAAGAACCAAGAATCCCAAAGAAAACTGCAACAAAGAAATTCATTTCCCCTTGATAAGCCAAATACCCAGCAGGAATCATAACCACTTCGCTTGGAAAAGGAATAAAACTACTTTCCAAAAACATCATAAAAAAGATTCCAAAATATCCCAAATCACCAACAAGCTTCACAATAAAATCAATAATTGTCTGCAAAAATTCCTCACTTAGTTTAAAAATTAAATTAAATTATAACTAAAACCTAGCTATAATTAGAAAATTTTTTAATAAAAATTAATAAGGAAAAAAGAAAGTGGCAAAAGAAAAATGTCCTCCCTGTGAATGCCCCAAAGGCGTTCCTTTATGGCTTGGAACTTATGGCGATATGGTTACACTCATTTTGACTTTCTTTATTTTGCTGCTTTCTATGGCTACTTTTACCACTGAAAAAATTGATGAAGCAATCGGTTCTTTAGAGGGGACTTTTGCTGTACTTGAAAATGGGATAAAAACACAAATTAACCCTCCTGCTCCAATTCTTGCAACTCCTATTAAACCTCAAGAAGTAATGGAAGATGCGGTTAATATCTTTGCAAGTCTCATTACTGAATACAACGAAATTAATAAACTTGCTAATGGTCCTGCTGTTGAATTTGAAGAGGCTGAAGAGGGTATGATTATTCGCATTCCAGAAGTCTTACTCTTTGAGAGTGGTAGTGCTGTTTTAACTAATTCTAGCGGACTTGCTTTTTTAAAAAGACTAACTCTAGAGTTTGATAAACTCCCAGAAACAGCATTAATCAAAGCTATTGGACATACAGATAATGTCCCTATGCGAGAAAATCCCATCTTTGCAAACAATCTAGAACTCTCTATTGCTAGAGGTGTCAATGTTGCCCAACTTATTATCTCTGAGGGTATCTCAAAAGAGAGAGTTTTAGGTGGTGGTGAGGGAGAATTTTCTCCAATTGCTAGCAACAAAATTCCTGAACTTAGGGCGAAAAACCGACGCGTGGATTTGTATATCTATAGCATAGGAGAGGATCTCCCTAGTCTTGCACAAAATCTAGCCAAATCAAATTAAAGGATTTAAGTGGCACAAAGCTCTATTGAAACACTTTTTGAAGGTGCAATTAAATTTAAAGAAGAAAATTTTATTGCCTATAAAGAGCTTTTTGAAAATCTCAAAGAAGGTCAAAATCCTCACACACTTTTTGTGGGTTGTGCTGATTCAAGAGTTGTTCCAAACCTTATTACAAACACTCTCCCAGGCGAACTCTTTGTTGTTAGGAATATCGCAAATATTGTCCCTCCTTATAGGGAAGCTGAAGAATATCTTGCCACAACTTCGGCTATAGAATATGCCCTTGAAGAACTCAAAGTTGAAAATATTATTATTTGTGGGCATTCTCATTGTGGAGGTTGTGCGGCACTTTATGAAGAAGATCATTTCACTAAAATGCCCAATGTCCAAAATTGGCTCAAACTAATTGAACCTGTTAAAAAACAAGTTCTTGCTTTAAATCCACAAAATAAAGCTATGCGTGCTTATTTAACCGAACAAATCAATATCGAAAGACAAATCATGAATCTTTTTACTTATCCCAATGTCAAGGAAAAGTATCTTGCAAGGACATTGCATATTTATGGTTGGCATTATATTATTGAAAGTGGCGAAGTGTATAGCTATGATTTTAAAAAACACGAATTTAATTTACTAAAAGGATAAAAATGATTTTTATTGCTGGACCTTGCGTTATTGAAAATGATGAAATCTTAGAAGAAATTGCAGAATCGCTTAAACCACTTGCAAAAAATCCTGATATTGATTTTTATTTCAAGGCAAGTTTTGATAAAGCAAACCGCACGAGCCTTGATTCTTATCGAGGACCAGGTTTAGAAAAAGGACTAGAATCTCTAGCCAAAATCAAGCAAAAATTTGGCTACAAACTGCTTACTGATATTCACGAAACCCATCAAGTCAAACTTGCAGCTAAAGTCGTAGATATTCTACAGATTCCAGCCTTTTTATGCCGCCAAACAGACTTGATTGTAGAGGTCGCAAAAAGCAAGGCTATTGTGAATATCAAAAAGGGACAATTTATGAATCCTGCTGATATGCGCTATTCTGTGCTAAAAGCCATTAAAACGCGCGGGGGAGAAGAAGCAACCTATCAAGAATCGCAAAAATATCAGATTCTCCTTACTGAGCGTGGTAGTAGCTTTGGCTATGGGAATTTGGTAGTGGATATGCGCTCTTTAGTTATTATGAAAGAGTTTGCTCCAGTGATTTTTGATGCTACTCACGCAGTGCAAATGCCTGGTGCTGCTGGCGGAAAAAGCGGAGGCGATTCTCGCTTTGCTCCCATTCTTGCTAGAGCAGCAAGTGCTGTTGGGATTGATGGCTTATTTGCTGAAGTGCATACTAATCCAAAAATTGCCCTGAGTGATGGACCAAATATGCTAACTCCACAAGAGTTACTCAAATTATCTAACCAATTACTTGAAATTGATCATCTTATTAAAAAGGATTTATAATGCAAATTATTGAAGGCGATTTATCATTACTTGGCGATGAAAAGATTGCAATTATCTCAAGTCGTTTCAATCATCTTATCACAGATAGATTAATAGAGGGTGCAAAAGATTGTTTTTTAAGACACGGCGGAATTGATGAAAACCTTACAAACATTTTAGTGCCGGGTGCTTTTGAGATTCCTTTTGTGCTAGAAAAAGTTCTTGCTCAAGGCAATTATGATGGTGTTTGCTGTTTGGGTGCGATTATAAGAGGATCCACACCACATTTTGATTATGTGAGTGCTGAAGCCACTAAAGGTATTGCCAATGTTACCATTCGCTATGGAGCTGCTGTAACCTTTGGGGTTTTAACTACAGATACCATTGAACAAGCTATTGAGCGCGCAGGGACAAAGGCAGGAAATAAGGGCTTTGAGGCAATGAGTAGCCTCATTGAATTAATCAATCTTTATCGTAAAATTGGAGCATAAATGGCAACAAGAAGCCATGTAAGGGAAGTTGTTGTGCAGCTTTTGTATGCTTATAGTAGTGGAAATGATGCAATTTTTAAATTTGCTGATGAAATCTTTGAAGAACACAAAATAAAAAACAAGCAAAAAGATTTTGCAAATCTACTTTTTAATGGCGTTATTGAAAATCTTGAATCACTTGATTTACGCATCGCTCATCAACTTGAAAGTTGGGATTTTTCAAAAATTGGAGATATGGAAAAAGCTATTTTAAGGCTTGGAGTTTATGAAATTGCTTTTAACAATCTTGATAAAGCCATTGCCATTAATGAAGCCCTAGAATTAGCAAAAACCTTTGGAAATGAGGCTTCGGCAAAATTTATTAATGGGGTTTTGGACAACATTGCAAAGAATCTGCAAATCCCCATTCATACCATTCAAGAATCAATGCAAAAGGCTAAACAAGCTACAAGTGATTTAGCTAAGCCTGAAAAATCAGAATCTAAAACCCCAAAAGCAAAAAATCAGAACTCCACAAAAAAGGAAAAGTATGAAACTTTGTATCGCCCTTGATATGCCAAACAAAAAAGACAATCTTGAACTCTTAAGCAATCTAAAAACTTCTCAAGAAGTCTGGGTTAAAGTAGGGCTTAGAAGTTTTATTCGTGATGGAAAAGAGTTTTTAGAGCAAATCAAATCCATTAATCATTTTAAGATTTTTTTGGATTTAAAACTCTATGACATTCCCAACACAATGGGCGATAGCATTGATGAAATTGTAAAACTTGGAGTGGATATGGTAACTATTCACGCAAGTAGCGGAAGAGAAGCAATGTGTGAGATAACAAAACGGCTACAAAAAGTCCAAAATCCACCTTTAATTATGGCAGTTACAGCACTTACAAGCTTTCAACAAGAAAGTTTTTTTGAAGTTTATCATAGCAATTTAGATACTCAAGTTTTAAAATTTGCCAAAATGGCTTATGAATCAGGGATTAATGGAGTGGTTTGTTCTTGCTTGGAATCAAAAGCCATCAAAGAAAAAATCGATTCTCATTTTCTTACACTCACTCCAGCAATCCGACCTTTTGGCGAAGAAAGCGGAGATCAAAAACGCACCGCAACCTTGCAAGATGCAAAAGCTGCAATGAGTGATTTTATAGTGGTTGGAAGACCTATTTACAAAGCTCCAAACCCACAAGAAGTGATTAATAAGATTCTCCAATCTCTTTAATTAATGTAATCACACTCTACCTTACCCCAAATCATTGAATAAGGTAATACCTTTATCCACTCTCCTGCTTCTATTTGTATGCATTCTTCACTTAATAGTGCGATAGCATTGCTTTGGCAAAGTGGCAAAATCTGCCCTGAAGTGTATTTTCCTTTTTGAGTTAGCAAAAATCCATCTACACTAAGGCTTCCAAGCATAGCATCCATTCGCTTTTTTAATTTAAAGGATTCAATATTTTTTACCCTTAAAGCTTGAGGAAAATGAGCGTTAGCCCCAGCAAGATTTCTTAAAAATGGTAAAATCAAAAAACGCAACAATACCGCTCCTGCCAAAGGATTCCCTGGTAATGCGATAATAAATTTTCTCTCTAGCCTTGCCACCATAATAGGCTTACCTGGTTTAATCTGCACGCCAGAAATCAGAATCTCAGCACCTGTTTGCACAAGCACTTCTTGCATAAAATCTGCTTCCCCTTTGCTTGCACCACCTGTGGTAAAAATAATATCAAAAGGCATATTTAAAACTTGCAATAATTCTTCTTTATTATCCTTTGAGATTCCTCCATAACTTGCCTTAAAACCAAAACTTTTTAAAATCCCCAGAATCATTGTAGTATTAGAATTATAAATTTGATAGTCCTCTGCTAACTCCCAAGGCTCTTTAAGTTCATTGCCCCCAGAAAAAACTCCGATTCTAAGCTCTCTAAATGCACTTACATAGCTAACACCCTGTGAGGCAAGCAGTGCTAAAGCATTCTCATCAATCTCATCGCCAATCTCTAAGATTTTTTTATTTAATTGGATTTCTTCACCAGCTTGGCGAATATTATCCCCTACCTTAAGTTCTTGTGGTATAGTAATACTCTCTTGATTATTAAACCCACCCTCAATAACTTCAAAAGGCACAACTATATCAGCATTTTTAGGAAGTTTAGCACCTGTCATAATCTTTGCACACTCCCCACTTTTAAGTTCAACCTCTTTGCAATCCCCCGCAAAAATACTAGCCTTAATTTTTGCTGTCTTTCCCATATCTTCTGACCTTATGGCATATCCATCCATTGCAGCATTATCAAAACTTGGGAGCGCCTTTTGAGACACAATTTCTTGGGCTAAGAATCTCCCTTGTGATTCTAATAAAGCCAAAAATTCTTTATTTTTTGCAAAGCCACTACCTGCCTTTTGCAAAATCTTGATTGCTTCTTGTAATGAAACTGCTTGCATTTTTATCCTTGTAATGATTTAATTTGTCGGTATTTTTGAATGATTTTTTGTGCTAGCCTATTAATATCCACTTTCTCTTTAAAACTCAAACTCAAAAGTTCTCTTGATTGATTCTCACTATACCCCATTAATTGCAGCACAAAAGAGGGCTTAGCAAATCCAAAAAGACACTCTTGCCCATTAATCAAAGAAATATCATCAAAAATCAAACTTTGAATCAGATTCCTTGCTTTAATCCCCTTTAATCCTAAAGGCAAGGTATTAGAAGATGTCTCAAAAAAACAATAACAATCCTCTTGCAATTCTTTTTTTAGAATCTCAAAGAATAATTGAGCTTGATTTTCTTTGGGAACTTTTTGAAGTCTAATTGCCTCCAAAAATACTCCATAGAGATTTTCAATCTCTAAATATAACCCCAAATCCAAAATATCTTTACCCGCCATAATTCCAAAAGGACGCATTAAGCCCAAATTTTCTCCATTAGCAATTAAAAAATTTGCATTTTTCGGCAAAGGCAACCCTAAGGCTAAAGCATAGCTAATATCCCAAAGGGTAAAAACATCTTTTAAAATCTCATCTAAATGAAGATTCAAAGTAAGAATATCTTCATTTAAATAAGGAATCAAAAAGCAATCCGCCCCTTTTTCTAAGGCGTTTTCAATATCAATTTGACCACTTTTTTTATCTGGGATTATGGGAATTATTGATTCTTTATTGGGCAGAGCAAGGTAGGCACTATAAAGCATTTGATGAGAAGAAAGCACAAGAGCGACTTTGTATTTTTGGCTAAGCTTGGAGAGCAAAAAATAAAAACTCTCCAAATTAAAACTAAAAGGGCGCGTAATCTCACAGCCCAAAAAATGGCTTAATTCTTTATTTTCTTGACTTATTTTTTGCCCCGCACTAGGAGTAATAGCCAAATAATTAGGGCGATCTTGCGCTATTAATTTTTGCATTAAAGAAGCATAAATGGGTGGATTTTGCAAATAATCTAGCATGACTTTAGCGTCCTTTTCCCATTGGTATTTAAAATATCTCCAAAACTATCTAAATAGTCCAAATAAGCAATCAAATATTTTCGACTAAGATTAAAATGTGCCTTAAAATTATTTAAATCCAAATAACCCTCATTTTTAATAATTTCTCTCATTGCCTCCAAAAGCTGCGTTAGAGCTTGTGTGCAAATAAAAAGTTTATGGTTAAGTCGCACAATCTTTTTTTCCCTAGTTAGCTTTTTAAACACCTCATCACCACTTTTTCTATCAATATCTAAACTATCATAAAGATTATAAGGTGCCATTGGTTCAAAGCCTTGGCTTTGCAGTAGCGTATAAATAGTGCAGTATAAATAATCCTCTATTTTTCCAATTTTAGCCTGTGGAGAAACATAAAATGAATCATTTTTTTGCAAAACACCCTCTTTTAAAAGCTTATCTAATAAGCTTTGGGCAAAGTCATTAGCAACCCACGATTGCTTTTGACAAAGCAAAGCAGAGCTCAAAAGCGCATTGGGATTCTTCTGTAAAATCACTAAAATAATTTCTTTTAATAATTCTTCTGCTTTTTTGGGATACACAACTAGATTTTTTTCACTCACAAAGCATTGTAAAATCTCTTTTGCAATACTTAATGCTTCAAGTTGTGAGATTCCAAATCTTTGTGAAGCACTTATAAGTCCAAAACCTTTTTTATGTGCTTGGAGTAAAATCTCAAAGGCTCCTTTTAAATTCCCTTTATCTAGCATTTTTAAAAATTCAAGCTTTTGGGATTTTTTCATCGGATCAACAATAGGGCTCAAAACTCTCCCACCACCTAGCGTTTGTTTATCATCGCGCAAAATAAATCGCTCATTAAAAATACTATAAATTGGGTTTTTAAGCTTCAAAGTTGCATAATTTTTATCCAAAAACAAAACCCGACATGGCATTTTTAATGCCCCAATAAAAAAATTAACTTCAGCATTATGAGGGATTTCTACAAACATTTCTAAGGCAACCTCAACCCTATCAAATCCCCTCAAATAACCCTTTTTACTTAGCAAATCTCCACGCTTTAGCTCATGATGTGAGACACCACTAAGATTTAAAGCTACCCTCTGCCCACTTTTAGCTTCATTAACAAACTCGCCGTGGCATTGAATATTTTTTATACCCACAAGTCTATCAAGATTGCAACACCACGCCTTTTGATCACAAGTGAGATTACCATCCAAAAGTGTCCCACTCACCACACAACCACTACCCTTAATCACAAAGATTCTATCAATATAGTAACGGAAAAATCCCAAATCCCTATGAATCTTTTTAGGTAATCCAAAGAGCACTCCTTTAAGATTTTCCACACTTACTTCATCATAGAGAGAAACTTCAAAGATTTGATATTTTAAGGTATTAAATTGACTAAAAAGATTCTGAATTTGCTCTTTAAGCGCTACAATTTCAGCCTTATCTACTAAATCTACTTTGCTTATTACCACCACAAAATCACTAATTCCAAGCAAACTTGCAATTCTTAAATGCTCCAAAGTCTGTGGCATAATGCCATCATTAGCCGCAATGACCAACATTCCATAATCCAATCCAAATGCCCCAGCAATCATATTTTTTACTAATTTTTCATGCCCTGGAACATCAATAAAAGCAATATTTCTCTCCCCATTACTTAGATTTGAAAAGCTCAAATCTAGCGTGATTCCACGCTCTTTTTCATCTTTTCTTTCATCACCCCAAAATCCATTTAATGCACGCACCAAACTCGTTTTTCCGTGATCAATATGTCCCATTACCCCAAGAATCAAATTATCTTGCATAACTTTCCTTAATATCCAAAAGTGCTTTTTGAATAATCTTTTCATCTCCCTCCAAAAGCGCCATCACATCTAAAATCACCTTTCCATTTTCGACTCTAGCAATGATGCCCCTCTCTCTTAAAAGCTGCTCTAACTTTTCCTCATCGCTAAAGCTAAGAGCGATTCCAAAAGACTCTAGGGCTTTATTTGGCATTGCACCCCCTCCGCTGTAGCCCTTTGTTTCTAAGATGATAGGTTTGAAGCTTTCTTGAATTAGCTCCAATAGCTTTTCTGCTTTCTTTTTTAAAACTTCTTTAGTTTGCAAAAGCATTTTATAAGTTGGAATCTTTTCATATTTCCCCTGCAAATACGCCATCAAAGTCGCCTCCAAAGCAGCAAGGGTAAATTTATCTACACGCAACATTCTTAAAAGTTGATTTTGCTTTAATTGATCAATATAGCATTTCTTGCCAAAAATAATTCCTGCTTGTGCGCCACCAAGCAACTTATCTCCACTAAAACTCACCAAAGAAGGATTTAAACTTGCAATTTCTTCCAAAGGCATTTCGTATTTTTTTAAAATATCTAGCCCTTTTAAGCCAAAATATCCACTTCCTAGATCATAATAATCTAACAATCCTTTCTCTTGCGCTAAAGCAATAAGCTCTTGATAGTCAACTTCCTTGCTAAAACCTGCAATTTCATAATTGGATTTATGCGCTTTAAAAAGCATAGCAGTATTAGAATTAATAGCCTCTTGATAATCTTTAAGATAGGTTTTGTTAGTAGTTCCCACTTCTTTTAGTATTGCTCCAGAATCCTCCATAACCCTAGGAATCCTAAAACTTCCACCAATCTCTATTAGCTCACCCCTTGAAACAACCACTTCTTTATTTTTAGCAAAAGTATTAAAAATCAAAAAAACTGCAGCTGCGTTGTTATTCACCACCAAAACATCTTCCACTCCCAAAAGCATAGCAAAAAGATTTTTTAGATGAATGTAACGCTCACTACGATCACCTTCTTTTAGATCATATTCTAAATTATTATAAGCACACAAAAGCGGCTTAACTTCCTCTAAAATCTCATTTGAAAACACACTCCGCCCAAGATTAGTATGCACAATAATTCCAGTTGCATTCACCAAAGTTCTAAGAGACTTATTAGTGCGCTTGTGATAAATTTCTTTAATACGCTCCACACACTTCTCAAACTCCATTATTGCTCCACCATTCAAAAGATCATTGCGATAAATCGCCAAAAACTCTACAACAATCTTCTTTAGCAACACGCCATTACACTCTTCTAAAGCCTTTGCCTTTAATAATTTATCTGTCTTTGGAATATGCCTTAAAATATTTTCCATTTCTGCCCAATTCATTTAAATGGCGATACAATAACGCACTCTTGCTTTATTCTATGTAAAATCAAACTAAAAAAAATAAAAAGTTCAATAAAGACTAATCATATTTATTAATTTTTTCATTTCAAAGATCTTTTTGGATTTGCTCTAAAACCTCTTTAGCTTCACCACAAAAATGCTCTTTAAATTGTGTTTTATTAAATGTTCTTTGTCGTTTTGCAAGTTGTGCTGTGTGTGTGGAGATTAATTCCTCTAGCTCTTCTTGTGAAATCTGCCCCTCTAAAAATCCTATTATTTCTTTAATGCCAATACTTTTTGCCCATTGATAGATTTTTCCATATCTTTCCAAAAGTCCCCTAACCTCATCAATAGCCCCATTTTCTAGCATTTGTTTTGTTCTTTGCTTGATTCTTTGGCGTAAAAATTCCCTTTGCCAAACAATCTCATAAATTTTACAATTTTCAATAATCGGAATTGGAGGATTTTCCCTAAAATACAAACTAGGAATCTTTGAGGTAATAAAATAAATTTCCAAAGCCCTTTGAATGCGATAGCAATCTGTTGGCTTAATACGAATCGCCCATTGTTTGTCTATTGTCTTTAAAAAGTGGTATTGTTTTTCTAAATCCCCCAAAGCATTGATTTTTGCTAAAGTTTCACTCCTTTGATTTTCATCTAAAGAAAAATCTGAAAGTCCCTCCAAAAGTATTTTAAGATAAAAACTACTGCCTCCAACAATCAATAAATTGTGTTGATTTTTTTGGCAAAAATCCCTTGCTTTTTGATATTCTTGAATAAATATTTGAACATTATGTAGTTGTATTGGAGTTAAAATATCAATACCAAAATGTGCGATTCCTTCTCTCTCTTTTTTTGTTGGTTTAGCTGAAATAATATCAATTTCTTGATATACGCTTAAAGAATCAAGAGAAAGAATTGCACATTGTTTTTTTTGTGCAATTTCCAATGAAAGCGCGGTTTTTCCTGAACCACTACCTCCTAAAATCGCAAAAATTTTCAAGCGAAATTTTTAGAAGCCAAAACTGCCTCAAAAAAAGTGTTTCTCAAGGAATTTTTCTCCAAACTTGCAACACCTTGCGCTGTAGAGCCACCTGGACTCATTACACTTTCTTTTAAAAGCGCTGGATGAGTTGTCTGCAATAATGTCCCAAATCCTTCAAACAAACCCTCAACAATCTCTTTTGATTCATTGCGCGTTAAACCATTTGTAACTCCCGCATCCACAAGCGATTCAGCTACCATAGCTAGAAATGCAGGAGCACAACCACCAAGCGCCGTAGCTACCGACATCATCTTCTCTTCAATCCAAACGCTTTTCCCAATGGAATTAAAAATTTCAAATGCTCTCTGCTTATAAACTTCATCTCCACACAAAGAAGTAATTGATTTGCCAACACTCGCAGCTACATTAGGCATTGCACGAATAAAAGCTTCTGATTCTATTCTATTTCTTAAAGTCTCTAAAGTAATAGCATTCAAAATTGAATAAACGCATTTGGCTTTGCCAACAAACTGAAAAGATTGGAGTGCATAAGGTTTAACACAAAGCAGGATTTCTTGATCTTGCACTTCAATGAGATTGTTATTTTGAGATAATGGAGTGAGTCCTAAATCATCGCAAAACTCACGGATTTTTTGTGGATTCCTCCCTGCAACTTGAATATTTGCCTTCTCTTTTAATCCAAGAGCTAAAGCTCTTGCCATTTTACCATAACCCAAAAGAACAAGAGTTTTCATTTTTAATTGGCTTTGCTAAAATCAAAAAACTTAGAAATGGGCTCTGAGAGCCCAAAATTTTCATATTTAAAATTCTCTAATACAACTTGCGCCATAGTCAAGTTCTCAAAATTAAATAATACGGGTGCTAGAAAATTCACAGTTGATTCTTCAATGGGCTCTCTAATACAAACAATATTAAGCGTAACTAACTTAGAGTTTTGGGGGTCAATGTTAGTCTTTCCCTTAAGCTCTAAAAGTGCCTTTATAGGAGAAGGAATCTCAAACTCATAATCACTTCGCATTGAATAAGGATTCACCAAAGTGAAAGAAATACCATCGTTTTCACAGCTTTTTAGTTGCATAAATGTATCATCGTCTTTTGAAATCTTTTCTAATTTCATCTTTTGGATATGTTCAAAACCTAAAATCGGAGATTTTACTGCAAATTCCATCACCTAATCCTTGCTAAAATAATAACAAAATAAACTTTTCATAGTTTATTCACTAGCAAAATAGCTATCTACCCTAATTGTTATAGTGAATTTTAAAATTTAATTCTATCGCAATAAAAACAAAAAATCAATGCAATTTTATAAAAAATGCATTACAAATCCGCTATAATTACCACTCATAAAGCTTTTTAAATTAAAATCATTCTGCTTTTAAAGAGTTTGGTATGAAAGATTTAAAGCTTAAAATTCAAAGATAACAAAAGGGAATCTGTGAAAAAATTTATCCAATTCTTTCTTATAAGTTTTAGTTTTTTGATAATTTTCAATGCTTGTTCTTCAAAAAACAATGGCGGATTAGCGCTTGATGAAGTAAATAAACCAGCTGATTATTGGTATCAAAATATGCTTAAAGAGATTCGTAATGGAGATTTAGAAAAAGCCGATAGTTACTTCACTTCACTCCAAAGTGAGCATTTGAATTCACCACTATTAAGCGAAGCAATGTTGATTTTGGGACGAGCGCATATGCAAGAAGAGGAATATCTCCTAGCCACATTTTATTTTGATGAATACACCAAACGCTTTGGAGATGAGAAAAATATTGACTTTATTAGCTTCTTAAAACTTCAAGCCAATTATTTTGCCTTTGCCAAACAATTTCGCGATCAGCAACTTTTGGCAAAATCAATCAAAGACGCACAAGACTTTAGCCAAAAATACCCTTATTCACGCTATAGACCTATTGTTGATACTATGCTTTTAAAACTAGAACTCGCTAATTTGAGCCTTAATAAAGAAATTATTAAACTTTATGAAAAGAAAGATAAACAACAAGCTGCAAAATATTATCAACAAAAAATTGATGAAAGTGCTTGGATAAAAGATATTTTTTATCAAGAGGCAGGTTCGCCTTGGTATCAAAAAATTTTTGAATGGTAGGATAAATCAATGCAATTAGAACGCTATGGAGCTTTTCCAAAAAATCTGCCTATTATTTTAGAAGAGGATATGTTTTTATATCCTTTTATGATAGCACCTCTTTTTATTAATGATGAAGAAAGTCTTAAAGCCATTGATCTTGCAATGCAAAGCGAAGACAAGCTTATCTTTATCACTGCAATTAAATCTAAAGATGATGAAGAGAATGAAGAATCCTTTTATGATGTTGGAGTGATTGGAACAATTATGAGGCGTGTAGCCTTGCCTGATGGGCGCATCAAGATTCTTTTTCAAGGGCTAAGCCGTGGGAGTATTGAAAAACTCATTTCAAAATCTCCCTTGATTGGAGAAATCCAGCCCATTATTTCAAAAAGCTTTGATGCAAGTAGAATCGAAGCCATTCTCTCGGTTTTAAAAGAAAAATTACGCACCCTTCATAATATTTCTCAAAATTTCTCACAAGACTTGCTAAGAAGCATCAATGAAACAATGGATCCTAATCGCGCTGCAGACTTAATTGCAAGTGCTACAAGACTAAAAAAAGAGCAAGTTTATAAAATATTCAAAGAAAATGATCCAGAAGAAAGACTGCTTAGCCTCATTGATATAGTCTTAGATGAAATCAAAGCTCAACAAATCCAAAAAGAAATTAAAAACAAAGTTAATTTCCAAATGGAAAAAATCAACAAAGAATATTTTTTAAAAGAACAATTAAAGCAGATTCAAAAAGAACTTGGCGGAGAAAACAAAGACACAGAATTACAAGAATACAAACAAAAACTTGAAAAACTCAAAAATGCTATGAGTAAAAATGCCTATAAGGAAATCTCTAAACAAATCAACAAACTTTCTCGTATGCACCAAGATAGCGCAGATGCTAACCTTTTACAAAATTACATCGAATTGGTTTTGGATATTCCTTTTGGTGCTTATTCTAAAAAATCTCTCAAAATTGAAGAAGTGCAAAAACAGCTCGATAAAGATCACTATGGGCTAAAAAAGCCAAAAGAGCGCATCATAGAATACTTTGCTGTGCGAGAACTTCTTGCTTTAAGAGGTAAAAATGATAATGAAAATAAAGGCACGATTCTTTGCTTTTATGGACCCCCTGGAGTGGGTAAAACAAGTCTTGCAAACTCCATTGCCACTGCCCTTAAAAGAAAACTTATCCGAATCGCGCTAGGTGGCTTAGAAGATGTGAATGAGTTACGAGGACACCGCCGAACTTATATTGGAGCAATGCCGGGTAGAATCGTGCAAGGCTTAATTGATGCAAAAGAGATGAATCCTGTGATTGTTTTAGATGAAATTGATAAGATGCACCATTCTTTCCGTGGCGATCCTTCTTCAGTGTTATTAGAGATTTTAGATCCTGAGCAAAACAAAGAATTTAGAGATTATTACACAAATTTTGATTTAGATCTCTCCCAAGTGATTTTTATCGCTACTGCCAACGACATTAGTTCAATCCCAGCTCCTTTACGCGACAGAATGGAATTTATTAATATCAATAGCTACACTCCTTATCAAAAAGAACAAATTGCAAAGAAATATCTCATTCCTCAAGAAATCAAAAAACATGGCTTACAAAGCAGTGAAGTTAGCTTTAATACACAGGCTATAAAAAATCTTGTTGAAAAATACACAAGAGAAGCGGGGGTGAGAAATTTAAGACGCAAGATTGCTGAAATCTTACGCAAAGTTGCCAAAGAAATTTTGCAAAATCCACAAGAAAAAATCACTATTACCAACAAGAATCTATCTCAATACCTTGATAAAATTGTCTTTGAATACGAAAGTGCAAATGCTAAAAATGAAGTGGGCTTAGTCAATGGACTTGCTTGGACAAGCGTTGGTGGTGATGTCTTAAAAATTGAAGCTTTAAAAATCAAAGGCAAGGGCGGATTGCATTTAACTGGTAATCTGGGTGATGTAATGAAAGAAAGTGCAAAAATTGCTCACTCTTATATCAAATCCCTAATTGACAGCCAAAAACTAGAAATTAACCCAAGCCTTATTCCGCTTTCTCCCAAAGAAAAGGCAGAAAAAGATTCTGTTGATCTAAGTGAGATTTATAATCGCTTTGATGTGCATTTGCATGTCCCAGAGGGTGCTACACCAAAAGATGGTCCGAGTGCTGGAATCGCCATAGCTAGTGCGATTGCTTCAATTTTTTCTAATCGCCCTATCTTAAGCTCTGTTGCTATGACTGGTGAATTAACCCTAAGAGGCAAAGTCCTTCCCATTGGTGGCTTACAAGAAAAACTCACTGCAGCTCTAAAGTCAGGTGTTAAAACCGCACTTATTCCTAAGAAAAATTTTGAGCGTGATTTAAATGAGATTCCAGAAGAGGTCAAAGAGGGCTTAGAAATTTATCCAGTGGAAAATTTCCAAGAAGTTCTAAAATACATCTTTGAATCCAAATAGCCTTTTTACTCAACCCTCACACGATCCCCTTGAAATCTGTGGGATTGATGAAGCGGGTAGAGGTTGTATTGGTGGCTCACTTTTTGTATGCGGTGTGATTTTAGGTAAATCTTTTCCCAAAAATCTCTTAAACCAACTCCAAGATTCCAAAAAACTCTCTCCCAAAATCCGCGATACTCTAGCCCTGCAAATCACGCAATACGCACAATTTCATCTTGTTAAAAAAACTGCACAAGAAATTGATTTAAAAGGATTAAGTCTTTGCCTAAAAGAATCCCTACAAGAAATTCTAACTCAACTCAAATCCCCCCACTACCTTTTTGATGGAAATTGTAATTTTCAAATCCAATCCCTACAAACGCTAATAAAAGGTGATTCTAAGGTTTATGCCATTAGTGCAGCAAGTATCTTAGCTAAAAATGCTAAAGATAAAGAAAGTATAGAATTGGATTTAATTTATCCGCAATATGATTTTAAATCACACAAAGGCTATGGAACAAAAGCTCATATAGAAGCTATCTTAAAATTTGGTTATTGCAAGGAACATCGCCAAAGCTACCACTTAAAAAAACTTCCAAAAACCACAACAACGCTTTTTTGATTTTAATCCTTTTTAAACAATTTTTGATAAAATTGCACAATCTATTTTTAATCGTAAGGCATTATTTTGAGTGGGACAATTATAACAATTACTTCTGGAAAAGGTGGTGTTGGAAAATCCACTACAACAGCAAATTTAGCAGTTGGTCTAGCCAATGCAGGGAAAAAGGTTGTAGCTGTAGATTTTGATATTGGGCTTAGAAATCTTGATATGATTCTAGGCTTAGAAAATCGCATTGTTTATGATATTGTAAATGTTATGGAGGGAGAGTGCAATCTCTCCCAAGCACTTATCAATGACAAAAGAGCTAAGAATCTCTACTTTTTACCTGCCTCACAGAGTAAAGATAAAACAATCTTGGATAAAGAAAAAGTTGCCAAACTCATTGAAAAACTAAAAGAAGAATTTGAATATGTCTTGCTTGATTCACCTGCAGGAATCGAAGGTGGTTTTGAACATTCTATTTTTTTGGCTGATGAAGCCCTTATTGTCTCCACTCCCGAAGTTTCAAGCGTGAGAGATGCAGATAGGGTGATTGGAATTATTGATGCAAAAAGCAAAAAAGCACAAATGGGTCAAGAAGTTAAAAAGCGTATTATCATCAATCGCTTAAAACCAGAAATGGCTGAAAAAGGTGAGATGCTTAGTGTAGATGATGTCTTAAAGATTCTCTCCTTGCCTCTCATTGGCGTAATTCCAGAAGATGATAAAATTGTTTCTTCTACCAACACCGGTGAGCCTGTTATCTATGGAAACTCTCTCTCAAGCCAAGCATATAAAAACATTACAAGAAGAATCTTGGGAGAAGAAGTGCCTTATTTGGAATTAAAGGCTAAAAAAGGATTTTTTGGGAGGCTATTTTCATGAGTTTATTTGAAAAATTTTTTGGAAACAAAACAAGTTCTGCGCAAGAAGCGAAAAACCGCTTAACTTTGATGTTAGCTCACGAACGCACAATCAATGTGCCCTATATGGAAGCTATGAAAAAAGAAATCCTAGAAGTGATTAAAAAATACACGAAAGCACAAAAAATCGACATTAAAACTGATTCTAATCAAAACTTTAACACTCTTGAAGTAGAAATCCTACTTGAAAAATAATTTTGCATGAATAAACTAAACCCTATTACCATAGGAATTATAGCACTTTTACTTGTGCTTTTAGTTTTTAACTTTATCCCCGACCAAGAATCAAAGCCAATACAGCAAAAAATACAAACGGTAATAAAAACCAAACCAAGCACTCAAGAAACTCAAGAAACTCAAGAAACTCAAGAAACTAACAATATGCTGATTCAAAAAAATCTTGATTTTTTAGAAGAAAATCTCCAACTTCTCAAAGAAAATTTAGAGCCTAAAACTAAACCACTTCCCACTACACCAAACCCAGAATCTCTAGCAAAAGAAACAAACACTCCAAAAACAACTCAAATCTGCCAAAGAACTAAACCACAGCTTGCCATTATTATTGATGATATTAGCAACTATACGCAATATCGTAGGCTACAGGAAATACCCTATAAAATTACTCCCTCTTTTTTCCCAAAAACCATTGCTTCAAAAAATACACCCCAAATTGCTGCAACTGCGCCCTTTTATATGGTGCATTTGCCTCTTGAAGCATTGAATTTTTACCAAAAAGAACATTTGTGGCTTTTTAGCAATGATTCTAAACAAATAATTCAAGATAGGATTCAAGCTATTAAAAAGGATTTTCCAAATCTGACTTATATCAACAATCACACAGGAAGTAAATTCACACAAGATCCAAATGCCATGCAAAATCTCCTTGCAGTCCTCAATGAAAATAAAATTACCTTTGTCGATTCTAGAACCACTCCCAAAACCAAAACAGCTCTTTATTACAAAAACAATCCCACAGCTTCTCTTAATCCTTGCCAAAATACTCCATTTTTGGAGCGCAATATTTTTTTAGATAACGAACTAAATATTTCAAAAATCACACAAAATTTCATAAAAGCCATCGAAACTGCCAAATCAAAAGGCTATGCAATCGCTATTGGTCATCCTCACAAAGAAACGATTTTAGCTTTAAAAAACGCTTCTGAATATCTCCAAAAGAGTGGAGTGGAAGCCGTTTATATAAACGAGCTTATCATTCCATAAAATTTTTATTAAAAATATGTTAAAATACAGATAAAAAATAAAGATTTAATGAATGGCAATTCCAAAAGTAACCCACCAATTACAAGGCAGTATTCTTTCTATTTCACCCTGCAAAGATTTAACTTTTTGTATTGATAACACCTTTTATATTGCAAAAATAAATCAAAACTTAAAAAATATTGTAAATTTTCAAATTATCAAAAATATAGAACCTCCTCATCGCTATTCACACGCCTTTGGAATCTCCCCTGATGCTTATTTTTGCATTTCTTTAGTTGGAGAGAAGAAAACTTTAATTATTCGACTTGATGATTCTAATATTAAACACATCGCTACACTCGATGATCACGATGGCGATATCGAATCATGTGGCTTTTCAAACAATGGAAAATACCTTGCAACAGGCGGACAAGATGGTAGAGTGTTTTTATATGAAGATAACAATTTTTTACCAACAGCTTCACTTCTAGCGCGTTCAGATTATATTTCCACTATTCGCTTCTCAAAAAGTAATGAATTTATTGCTATTAGCGGATTTGATAAATTCACAATGATTTTTGATATTTTACGCCACAAAATTGCCTTTAACTTTGTTACTAATGATGTGGTAGAAGATTCTTGTTTTTTTAGCAATGATGAAAAACTCTTGCTTGTTTTGCGCAATAACTCTAGCATTGTTTTTAGCCTCAAAGAAGGCAAAATTCTCTCTCAAGAATATTTATTTGCTTTCTGGCCTACATGCATTGCCTTAGATGAAGAAGAAAATTACGCCCTTATTGGAACTCGTTCTGATATACTCTATATCATTTCACTTAAAGACAATTCTAAAGTCATGGAAATCAAAACTGAACACGCCGGAATCGCTTCTATTGCTTTTTGTCATGGCTTTTTATATATTGGTTGCATTGATGGCGCTTTGCTAATTTTTGATTACAACGAAGGTAAAGAAGATTTAAAAGATGCCTTTGCCATCAAAGACTATAAAAAAGCGCGTGAAGCCATTGAAAAAAATGTCTTTTTAAGCATACATCCTTTAACCAAAATCTTTGATGAAGTGTGGCCTGATATTTTAAATCAAGCAATTATCCTTTTAAATCAAGATGAAATTGATAAAGCCATTGAAATAACCGCCCCTTTTATAGTTTCTCAATCCAAAAAAAATGAATTTGATTTTTATCTTTCTCAAAAAGATGGCGTGAAAACCTTTTTGGAATTAATCGATAAAAAAGACTTTATCAAAGCCTATGAAATGGTAAAAACTACAAAATTTCTAGTCAAAACTCAAGCTTATGAAAAGCTAGAAAATATATGGAATAAGGCTTTTTTTAATGCCAAAAAGTTACTTATAGAGAATGCAAAAATCAATCAAAAACTTGCCGAGCAGTATCTTGCTCCCTTTGAAAATACACCCAAAAAAGAATTAATCGTTCAACTACTAAGAAATTCTGATGTCTTTGCAAAGGCAGACAATCTCATCAAAAATCAAAATTTCAAAGAATATTTTTCGCTTACTTTTCAATTTTCTTTTTTGCGTGAGACTGATTTATATAAAAAGGTGCTTTTACTTGGTGAAAAAATGCTCACAAATCTCATTGAGTTAGAGAAAAATTTTCAATACCAAGAAGCAAGAAAACTTGCTGAAACCCTTTTGGTATTTCCAAACTTAAAAAGATCGGCTAATGAAAAAATTGTGCTTATGCAACAAAAGGAAAATTTCCTAGAAGCTATCGAAAAAAAGGATATAAAAAAAGTCTATACGCTAGTAGATGACATTGAGAGTTTGCGCTCTATGCGACAATTTAAAGACTTTACTAAAGATTTTCTCAAGCTTTATGAGGAAGCTAAGCCTTATGCTTATACAGGTAATGCTCAACATATTAGAGTTATTTTTGGGGAATATATGGAGATTAACTATTGGATTGATAAAATTGCTTCTTTGATGAAAATTGCCTATCTCAAGCAAATCAATAATGCCCTAAATGAAATTCAAGTGAATTGGCTTATTACCATCAAGCGCTATTATGAGAGATTTGGCAAAAGTGCCGAAATCATAAAACTACTCCAAAATCACTCCTCTAAAGCCATTTTAGATGAATTTGAAGGCGATGGCGAAAGCGATGGTTACCGCTATCATAGCTTTGTCGATAATATTGTAATTTACCTTGTGCAAAAAGAATCATAATCTTGCAAACACTAAGCACAATTCCTTTAGAGCTCCAACATTTAAAGAATCTAAAAACACTTTATTATCACGGGAATCTACAATTACTTCAACAGCGCAAAATAGCCATTATTGGCTCTAGAAACCCAAACCCTTATGCTCAAAATTTCACCAAGGAAATCTCCAAGAAAATATCGCCTTATGCAACAATCATAAGTGGAGGTGCATTGGGGATAGATATTTTAGCCCACAGCGCTGCTTTACCAAACACCATTATGGTATCTCCAAGCTCACTAGATATTATCTATCCAAAAACTAATCAAAAAATTATTCAAGAAATTTATCAAAAAGGGCTTATGCTAAGCCAATTTTCTCCTCCTTATATACCTAAGCATTATTCCTTTTTAGAACGCAATAAAATCATTATTAGTCTTGCAGAATCTATCATAATTCCTCAAGCCGACTTAGAAAGCGGATCTATGCAAAGTGCCAAATACGCATTAAGCCTAGAAAAAAAAATCTATGTTCCACCTCACCACTTAGGACAAAGTGAGGGGACACAAAGATTAGCCAAGGAAGGCAAAGCTGATGTCATTTGGGAAGTTGATAGCTTTTTATCTACTCTTTTTGAAACCACATCTTACCAAAGTGCCGATGAAATTCTAGAGTTTTGCAAAACTAATCCTTTTTTTGAAGAAGCCTTTATTAAATTCGGAGAAATTCTTTTTACCTATGAATTAGAGGGCAAAATTCTAAGAAATAATGGAAGAATCGAGGTTCTTTGATGCAAAATATTTTGGCATTAGATATAGGATTAAAGCGTATAGGAATCGCAAAATCAATACAAAATATTCCCATTCCCCTACCCCCAATTTTAAGAAAAAATCGGAATCAAGCTGCCAAAGAAGTAAGTCAAGTTATTTATGATTCCAAAATCCAAACTCTCATCATTGGTCTCCCACAAGAGAGCGAATCTTCAGCAGAAATGGAGCGCAGAATCAAACATTTTGTAAGCTTACTTGAAATTCCAAATAATATTAAAATACATTTCATAGATGAATCTTTTAGTTCCTTTGAGGCACTCCAAAGAATGCAAGGTAGCAAAAAAAGCAAAAAGAAAGATGGCAGTCTAGATAGCCTTGCTGCAATGATAATTTTAGAGCGTTTCTTAGTGAGCCAGAAACAAAACTAAGGGCTTATTATTTAAAAGCAAATCCACTTGCACACCCTGCTTCCCAACAAGCATTTGTGCAATCTCCTCTTCGCTTTTGCAGGCTTTTGGCAAAGAGATGCCAATGGAGAGATTATGTTCTGATAAAATCGCTTTTGATCGCCCCGCGATAATATTTGTAAATTCTTTAATCACATCAAGCAACTCTTCATCGCTTTGCGATTCCTCACCTAGTAACATCAAAGAGGCTTCTTTGACGATTGACTTACTAAAACAAAGCGCCACAATTCCACTCACATCGCCCTCAAAGCTAATCATCGCTCCCATAATATTGCTTTGACCAGTTTTATTATAGGTTGTAACTTTATAGTCTTTTCGCTTTGCCTCGCCACCTGTTAGGGAGGAAAGTGTTTCAATAGCAGCATTGATAAACACAGGCAACTGCGCCACAAGATGTTTTGTAAGTCCTTTGCGTTTCTGCTCAACTGCTTGGTATTTTTTAATCGCTTCTTTAATCTGTGGATCTTGTCTGCATTCCTCAAGGCTAGAAAAGAAGTAAATTCCACTACGCCTACAAAGTTCTCTTTTTTCTTTAGCAAGATTTAATTGCAAACCACAAATTGCAACACAAGCTTCATAGCGCACATTGTTTAAAGCCAAAGACATAATAAAATCCAATGCTCCAAAATTAAAGTCCTGAATCTGACTCACATCAAAAACAAACACTTTATATCCCTCGCGCAATCTTGAATTATGCGCCTGAAGATTAAAATACAATGTAATATTTTTGTCAGCCTTTCTATAAAGCGTATAAATCACCATTCCATTTTGTATGATGGTGGGGATAAAATTTCCTGTAACATCAAAATAAATATCATAAATATAAAAAGCTTGATCTAAGAGTTGTTTGCGTTTTTCCAAAAAAGCTTGAGCGTTGTTAAGGCAAATAACCTCATAACCCTTTACTTGCAATTCATGAGAAATGAGTGTTTGCACCATTCCATCATTATCATAATAAACAATCTTTTGTTGAATAGGTGGCATTTTAAAACCAAGCAAAAAACTAGCAATAGAATCATTTTTAAATAGTGGAATACTTCGATTAGGAAAAAGGGCTTTAAGTTTGACAAATTGGGTTTTACTATATCCTATAAAAGCAACTGGAATGGAAACCTTATCTTGCAATGCCAACAATGCCCTTGCTACCAAAATTATAGCACCCTCATCAATCCAATTAATGTTTTCAAAAGAAAAATAAACCGCCTTGATAGATAAACTTCTAATCGTAGCGCTATTGGAGGTGAAAACCTCGCAAATCTCCTTTGCTTCTTTCATCTCCAAATGGATATTTGGCGCATAAATGGCAATGTCTTGCTTAATAATAGGTCGCATTGAATTAGTTTGCGAGATAAACTTCTGCTTCTACTCTTCTATTTTTTTGTCTGCCTTCTCGTGTTTTATTAGAAGCAATTGGCTTTTCTTCACCATAACCTTTTGCTTCTAATCTTTCTGAAGAAATACCTTGTTTAACGATTTCATTTTTAACAGATACTGCTCTTTTTTCAGAAAGCTTTTGATTATAAGCTGCACTTCCTGTGCTATCTGTATGTCCATTAATTACAGCTGTTTTTTCAGGATTTTGCTCCATATATTTTGCAAAATCTTGAATCTCTGGATAATAAGCTGGATCCACTACTGCAGAATCACTAGGAAACTCTACATTAAAGGTGTGGATATGCGATAAAGCAGGTTCTTGTGTCTCCTCTACAACAACTTCTTTTGCTTCTTTTGCTTCTTTTGCTTCTTCTGCTACTGCAACTTGCTGTGCTCCATAAGTTCCAAATGGAATGCTAAAGCCAAGCATCGCAACCACATCACTTCTGCCATCAAAACTCATTAAATGTCTTAATTCTGTTTTAAAATGTAAATACTCAAAAGCTTCCCAACGCAATCCCACACCATATTGACCAAATGGCGCACTATCTAAACTTTGGCTATTATTAGAAACATCTTCATAACCCACACCACCTAAGATATAAGGAGATACGCTTTGCCATACTTCAAATTCTTTAACAAGATTCATATAATAACGATTAAAAGAGGTTTTAGCATTAGGAATACTTTGCTCAGCGTGTGTAATCCAATCATAACCCAACTCCAAAAGCACATCAGGAGCTACCCTCGCACCCGCTTTTAGTCCATAAGACAAATCAATGTCATCTGCCATTCTTTGATTATCCACATGCCAACTTCCGCCAATTTGAGGTGTAATCTCAAATTGATTATTCGCAGCAAAAAGCATACTAGACAAAACCAATGACAAAGAGAAAAACTTTTTCATATTCCTTCCTTTATTCATGAAAAATAACATTTTCTATTTCTAGAATCCATGTTCTTTAAATTATAACTAAAATTAACTAAATCTACTGCCCTAAAACTAAAGAATTACTAAAATTTCTTTTTATTAACATCTTCAAGAATATTCTTAGCAATGTTATCAACACTTCGAGTAATCTCATTAGTTGCATTTGCTACGCCAACATTATCTTGAGTTGCACTTTCTAATTGCGCAATTGTGTCGTTAATCTGTCCTATTCCTTCTGTTTGCTCTTTGATAGATTCGCTCATTTCATTTACGCTTTGAACAAGCACATTAACATTTGCTTCAATCTCACCTAGTGATTTTGCCGTTCTTTCTGCTAACTTTCTTACTTCATCAGCAACAACCGCAAATCCTCTTCCGTGTTCTCCTGCTCTTGCTGCCTCAATTGCCGCATTCAAAGCAAGGAGATTGGTTTGATCTGCTATATCTTTGATTACACCAACTATTTCTTTAATATCTTCTGCCTGTCTTGTAGCTTCCATAGTCTTATCGCTAACATTTTGCATTGAAGCACTAATCTCTTCAACTGCAGCAGCAGATTGCTCCAAAGAACTTGCTTGACTTTGAGAACCATCAGTAAGTTTTTGCATTGATTCTTTTAGTTCTAAAGAACGCGCTGCTAATTCTTCAGCAAATTTAGCACTTGTATGCAACATGGTTTTAATCTCTTTGCCCAAAGTATTAGTAACAATCTCAACGCGTCCATTTGCATTTTTAACTTCTGTAGTGAAGTCTAATCTCACATAAGAATCAAAAACTCTTGAGATTTCATTGGTATCGCTTCCAATTTTTTCCTGTAAAACATCAAGCATTCGATTTAACACTTCTTTAAGCTCTACTAATCGAGGGTTACTAGGATTCTTAGAAATTCTTGCAGTGAGATTTCCTGCTTCAATTTCCTTAGCAGTTTCTACTGATTCTTTAATCGCTTCTTCATCAACCAATAAAGAAGATCGAGTTCTTTCAATATTGCTATTAATGATTCGTCCCATAGTTCCCAATTCATCATTAGAGTGAATTTTAACTGTTTGTATGTCTTTACTTTCGTAATTAATATATTTAAAGACTTTATCCAATGTATCCAAAATAACAGTAAGTCTCTTAGAAACATTTTTACGAATATGAAAATACACAAAAGACATTACAATAATCAAGAAAATAACTGAAGCCCCAGCAATAATGTATTCTAAAGTGTATAAAGAAGCAAGCACTGAAGATTTAGGAGCGGTTACCCAAATTCTCCAATTAATAGCCCCACCCACAGAAGAAAATGGCATCACACTTGCATAGCTTGGTACTTTATCTGTAGTGACATAATCATACACTCCCGCTTTGCCTTCTACCATAGCTCTAACCCCTTCTGCTGCTTTAGGATCCTTATTAATATCTTGCATTTTCTTAAAAATTAAACTTTCATTTCTATGAACAAGGATAGTTCCATCCTCATTAAGCAATCCAATAATACTACCATCAAAAAGTTCATTAGAAGGATCTAATAACTCTTCTGCAAGACTTTCAAAGTTAAAGATAAATCCAACTGCTCCAATCACAGAATGATTCTCATCATAAAGTGTCATTGCCATACCAATACCTACAAATTCCTTTCCACTTAATGAAAATTTACGCGGTATACCAAAAAAAACTTTGCCATCATCTGCACTAGAAGCAGCTAGAGCCTTTTTTGCTGAATTTAATTGCAAATCACTACCCACACGCAAACTTGTGATACCCCCAGCAGATCTCACATCTTTGTCTTGCCAAAGTGCCATATAATTGCCATCATCCATTTTTGTAAATCTACCATTGTCATTGAAACCTAATGAATTTTTCAAATATACAAAAGCATAATCTGTATAACTACCAGAATCAAGCACATGTGCTATTGTTTCTTCAAGTTGATTCATTGAGATATTTTGTCGTGGGGTTGAAGTAAAAATACTTTCTATGCTATTAGTAGCTGCATTATTCAACGCAATCATTTCTTTTACTGAAGCTTCAACGGTGTTAGTATGTCCTTTTGAAGCTTCCATAATAATAGCTTCAGCACTCTTACTCATACTATCACTCACTCGAGTAGAAATAATAATAAAAAGAATCGCCAAACCAATAACCATAATAATGCCTATGGAGGCAACTAATTTAATTCCTATGCTTAAACTTTTAAATGGATTCATAATTCACCCTCATCTAAATTTTAATAAAAACAAAGCGCGGATTATATCACAAAACAACTTAATTAAAATAAATATCTAAAATTATTTTAACTTCTTAATTAGCGCTTAAAAAGCTCATTAGAGCTAAAAATTTAAAAATAAAAAATGCTTACCATCAAACCCATACAAACCCATAGAATACAAACAATTTAAAAACAATAATAATTACAAATTATCTCAAATAAAATAATTTGTAATTTCCAAAAAATACCCCCTAATATTCTAAAGTTTAATTATTTTTTATCTTTCTTTTTCTTTTTCTTTTTTTGCAAATCTTCTTCTTGCTCATTAGAAAACATTCGCACGCTTGAATAATATGAAACAACTCCAGGATCAGCTAACAAACAAACATTCTCTGCATCTTTATCTTCATAATCAATCTTAGAAAGCAAGATTCTAGCGAGATTGATTCTTGCGCGTTTTTTGTCATTAGAATCCACAATCATCCAAGGCGCAAAAGGTGTGTGCGTGCGTGAAAACATCTTCTCAAAGGCTTCTGTGTATTCATCCCATAAATTAAGGGATAACTCATCAATAGGGCTTAATTTCCAACGCTTTAAAGGCTCATCTTTTCTTGCTTCAATTCTCTTTCTTTGCTCTTCTTGCCCAACATCTAAAAAGAATTTAAACAAAATATAACCACTCTCAATCAACATTTGTTCCAAATGGGAAACTTGAATAATGAATTCTTTGTATTGTTCATTACTACAAAAGTTCATCACACGCTCCACTCCAGCTCGGTTATACCAACTGCGATCAAAAAATACAATTTCTCCACCATTTGGAAGTTCATCAATATAACGCTGAAAATACCATTGTGTTTTTTCTACATCACTTGGTTTTTGCAATGCCACCACTCTTGCCCCACGCGGATTTAAATGCTCTCTTAAAGCTTTGATTGTTCCACCTTTGCCTGCAGCATCACGCCCTTCTAAGATTATAATGATTTTTTTCTGATGCTTTTTTACCCAATTTTGCAATTTAATCAGCTCAATTTGGAGTTTTTTAATCTCCACTTCATAAAATTCCTTATTTAACTTGCCTTTTTTATTATAAACTTCACCAGGTCTTTCATCTTCAGGACGCACAACTAAAGTTTTACTCATTTGCCTAACCTCCAAACTTAAGTTATAAAATAGTTAAAATATTCTACCATTAAAGAATTAAATTATACATAAGGAAAACTATTTTGAATACTTTATTTTGTATTGGAAAAAATTATTCTTTTAAACCACTTCAAAAATATTCTATTTGCTATGCTCAAAGTCTTTTTGGGGAGATTCAATGCACTTGGTTTTTGGATTCTTTAAATGATACAAATTGCCTTAAAAATCTCAATTACGCCATAGAATCTTCACAGAATCTTTTAATACTCGCCAAAGATTCTGTGCTCAATGAAATTTTAGAGTATTTTAAAAAATATTCTTTTTCAACGCCTATTTTCAAAAAAACCCACCATACACTTGCCTTTAAAAATTGCAATATCATCTTACAAGAATCCCCAAAAATCACACAATTCAGAGATGCAGACAACACTTTTTTATATCTTTTAGGGTTTGATTGTCAAAGCGCTTTAACCCTTCTAAATCCTCTAGCCAAAGCCTATCAAATCCAATTACAAATCCTTCAAGAAACTTGCGGAATAGAAATCTTACACGCCAAAGCCCTTTCACACAAATCACTTGATAATTTTTTGCAAGAAATGCAACAAACTTTTCAAAATAAAATCTTTGCGAGTTCGAATTTAGCTCAAAGTATTATCCAACTCCTTGCAAATTCCAAACAAAAAATTACAACTGCAGAGAGCTGCACTGGTGGCTTAGTGGCTTACTATCTCACCAAAGAATCAGGTGCAAGTGAAGTTTTTGAGGGGGGAATTATCAGCTATGCTAATGCCATTAAAGAATCTTGGTTAAAGGTCTCTAATAACAATCTTATTTCTTATGGCGCAGTTAGTGAGGCGGTAGTGCGCGAAATGCTAGAGGGCGCTTTGAATCTAAGTGGTGCAGATTTTGCCATTGCTACAAGTGGTGTTGCTGGACCAACTGGAGGCAGTGTTAGCAAACCTGTTGGGACAATCTTTATTGGAGTGAAATCTAAAAATGGGGAAGAAATTATCAATAGAGTCCTATTTTCTGGGGATAGAAACTATATTCAAGAACAATCTTGCCTCTATGCTTACTTGCTTTTTTTAAAACTTTTTTTCAAAACTATTGACTTTTGAAAATTTTATAGCTATAATTTCACTTCCTTTTTGATTGACCCGCTAGCTCAGTTGGTAGAGCAATTCCCTTTTAAGGAATGGGCCGTTGGTTCGAATCCAACGCGGGTCACCACTAAATAAAAGTGGCTCCTTCATCTAGCGGTTAGGATACCACCCTTTCACGGTGGCTACAGGGGTTCGAGTCCCCTAGGAGTCACCACTTTTATTTCTATATTTTTTATAATGGTCGCTTAGCTCAGTTGGTAGAGCGCCACCCTTACAAGGTGGATGTCACAAGTTCGAGTCTTGTAGCGACCACCACTTTTAGCTTTGGAGCGGTAGTTCAGTTGGTTAGAATACCTGCCTGTCACGCAGGGGGTCGCGGGTTCGAGCCCCGTCCGCTCCGCCATCATTTATTAGCAAAATCTCCAAATAGTTAAAACTTTAATCATTACTTTAACTAGTCTTTTTGACAATCTACATTTTACTTACAAATTATATTCTTTTATAAACTTTAAAACCTTATTTGTTATAATACAAAACTTAAGACTTAAAATTCGCCAAATACTAAGGAATCCTATGTTAAAAACCAAAATTTATGCTTCATTTTCAGCGCTGTATTTATTGTTTATTGCTTTAAGCATTGGTCTTATTCTTGCGAGTGCCTTTAGTGCTTCTGTGGTTTTCCGTGGGGCTAGTTTGGCAGAGGGATTAGATATTACCTTATTTCAATCTGGAATCTTAATGACACAAATCTTTATTAAAGTTAATTTTTTACTCAATATCCTTGCCTTGCTTATTCTTATTTATGAGTTAATTACTCTTCAAACCACACGCCAAAAATTTATCCCCTTACTTGGCTTTATCAATGCAATCTTAATTCTCTTATTTACTCTATATTACACACCCTACATTATAGAAGCTCAAACAATAGGAGAAAGTGCCATTGAAACCCTAGAATTTAACCAAATGCACCAACAATCTGAATTAGTCTTTAAAACCCTACTTGTCACGCTAATTTTATTATTTTTTACTCGATTCTTTGGAATTTTTAATAGCGTTTGCAAAGGTAAATAAACTCACAAAAATTGCAAGGTGCTCTTTTCTCACAAAGCTCATAAGAAAATTCCTTTTGAAGTCCCTTAAGCTCCTCTAGTCTTTCTATGAGTTTTTGTATTTTTTCTTGTAAAATTTCCTCTTCTTTAATGCTTGCTTCATAAATATCATAAAACCCAGCCCTAACTTCATTACAAGATTCTTGAAGTGCTAGAGCATATAAAATAAGCTGAAAGTCCTTTAAAGTGTCAATACTTCTTTGCAAACCAACCTTAAGATTCTTTTTATATTTATAATCCAAAACAAAAACCTCTTTTCCCCTTTTATCAATTCTATCAATCCTTCCCCTAAAGGGAATCCCACAGACTTCTAATGAAAATTCTTTTTCAAATTCAATTGGAAACCAACCTTCCTCCAAATGCTTTTTTTCAGCATAGAAAAATTTCTGCAAATATTTCTTGGCAACCTCTAGCTCAAAATATTCTCTTTTATTCTCATAAACTTGCAAATTCTCATAAGTCTCTTGCTCCAATCTTTTAAAATCCCTATGACTAGCAAAATTAGCATATGCCATTTGCAAAGCTTTATGGATTTGAGTTCCAGCATTAAAATCCTTTGGCTCCCTATAGCCCAAAACATAGCGATAATAATACTTTCTTTTGCAAGTCAATAAACACTCTAATTTTGTTACGCTCATCACTCTAAAATTCAAAGGTGCGATGATTTCCTTTTCTTTATAGCTTAGCAATTCTCCACTTAAAAAATATTCACCATATTTCCTAGAAGTTTTTTTAACTAAAGCGTTTTTGAAAATCTTTTCCTCTAACAAAAAACGCGAAGGCTCTTCTTCCTCATTTTTAACAAACATTACACTAACTTCTTTGGAATGAGCAAAAAGCTTTGCGTAATAATATTTTTGTAAATTTTCCCTATCTTTTCTTGTGGGAAGCCCAATTTTTTGACGAATTATTGAATTAAGAAAAATATCTTTTTGGCTCACTTTTGGGACATTGCTTTGATTGAATTCTGGTAAAATCACATAAGAAAAATTAATCCCCCTTGTCTCCAAAATTCCCACAACACTAATCCTTCCTCCACCAACATCATCGATTGTTTCTTTGCTTAATAGCGTAAAAAAGGCATAAATTTTATCTTTAGTCTGCAAAGAATCTAAAAACTTCAATCCAAATGAAAAATACTCCAATCTTTGCAAAATTATCTTTTTAGCCTCTTTATCCTCCCAAGTATACTCTGGCATTTCTATAATGAATTGTTCAAATTCTCCAAAATTCTGCGTAGATTCTGCTAAACTTTGAAGTTGCTTAAAAAAACTTGTTTCTTGCAACTTTTTACCCATTGCAAAATTAAAATTCCTTGCCTTATCAAAGAGTTGTAAATATTTGATAAATTCCTCATTGGGCAAAACAACACAAATCTCCTCTGGTGAAACCCCACTCTCAAGCCATAAGTCAATTTGAGTAAAAATCCCACCCACTTCAGAAATCTTACTATCAAACTCCAAAAGCTTAAGGTTATTGGGAATCTCCACTTTAGCTTCAAAGCTTAAAATCTCTAACTTTTGTTTCTCTATTTTTAGTGTAAATTTACCATTCTCCAAGGTTATTCCAAAAAGCTTTTGGTAATACTCAATATTAAAAGGATTAATAAAAACCTTTAAAAAAATTGGCTTTTGAAAGGAGATCTCTTGAAAAATATGCATTTCAAAATGACTTAAAAACCCTTCCAAATACACTTCAATGCTTTCATAAATCCCCAAAATTTCAAAAGTAATCTTATAATCTTCTAAAAAATATTGATCAAAGAAATGATTCTCTGCAAGCTTTTTACTATAAAGCTCAAAGATTCTTTTTAAAACCTGCAAGTAGTCATCATAGAATGCATAAACATCAAGTTTTTCTAGCATTTCTAATCGCACACATCCAGCGCACAATTCTTCATAAAATTTAAAAAAGAAATCTGAATTATTTAAAAATTGAGAGAAATTTTTAGCAAACTCGCTAAATTCTTTAGAGTTTGATTCTTGGATAGATTGATAAAGATAAATATGACGCAAAAATGCAGGGATTTTGCTTTTCCCCTCCACTCTTAAGACAAATTCCAAAAACTCACCAATACTCTGCGCATCAGGCAAAAATGAATCTAAATAATCCCTTTCAAAAAATGCCTTGATTGCGCGCGTGTTTGAGAATAAATAGAGTTTTGCCACTTTTAGAGATTTTCTTTAGCGATTTTTACAATATTCTCTACACTAAAGCCAAAATGCTCAAACAAAATCTCGCCCTTACCACTTGCACCAAAACCTTGCATTCCAACCACCACATCAGCTAGTGCATACCACTCCAAACCACGACTTGCTTCAATGGCAATCACTTTACCTTTCAATAAAGAATCGCGATAGGTTTTCTCTTGTTGCATTAATAAATCATAGCTTGGCACACTCACAACTCGTGTTGCCACGCCTTGTGATTCTAACTCTTTAGCACTTCTTAAAGCAAGCTCCACTTCACTCCCTGTTGCTAACAATGTGATTTGTGGCTCTTTGCTTGATTCTTGTTTTACATAAGCGCCCTTTTTTACCTGATCTTTCGCAACCTCTCCAAAAATAGGAAGATTCTGGCGACTAAGCACAAAAGCACAAGGTCCCTCAATTTCTAAAGCAACTTGCCAACAGGCAATATTTTCATTTGCATCACTTGGACGGAAAACACTTAAATTTGGCATCGCCCTAAAATGGCTAATTTGCTCGATAGGCTGATGAGTTGCCCCATCTTCTCCCACACCAATGCTATCATGCGTCCAGATATAAAACACTTTACTTTTCATCAACGAAGCTACGCGCACACTTGGGGAAAGATAGTCACTAAAGACAAAAAAAGTAGCACAAAAAGGCAAGAATAAACCATAATTAGCTAACGCATTACTAATAGCTCCCATAGCGTGTTCGCGGATTCCAAAATGGAAATTTCTCCCCTTTGGAAAATCTCCCATTCCCTTTAATTCTGTGTTATTAGAAGGTGCTAAATCTGCACTTCCGCCGATAAATCCGGGCAGCGCATTTGCAATAGCATTAAGAATCTCTCCATTACTTGCGCGAGTTGCTACGCTTTTAGTCTCATCAAATTTAGGGTATGCAATCTTAGAAAAATCCGGATTTAACATCGCTTCTAATAGGGATTTCTTATCGCTTTTTGCCAAGGTTTCTTCCCACTCTTTATTGGCTAATTCTCCCAATTCTTGTGTGTTTTTAAATCGGATTCTTGCGCTATCAGAGACAAAAAATTTCATCTTAGAATCAAAGCCCAAAGCTTTTTTTGATTCTTCAATCTCACTCTCTCCAAGTGGAGAACCATGAGATTTATGAGAACCACTTAAACGAATAGAGCCTTTTGCGATTATAGTTTTAGCAATAATCAAAACAGGTTTTTTAGAATCTTTAGCCCTACTAAGTGCTGAATCAATTTGCATAAAATCATGCCCATCAATCTCTAAAACCTCCCAACCCTGAGCCTCAAAGCGTAATTTAATATTCTCACTAAAAGCAACAGCGCAATCACCCTCAATGGTAATATTATTTGAATCGTAAATTACAATAAGATTATCCAAATTATGATGCCCAGCAAGCGAACAAGATTCATAAGAGATTCCTTCTTCTAAATCCCCATCGCCACACAAACAATAAACCTTATGAGAGATTAAATCACCAAGCATATTTTGAGCAAGTTTTCCCGCCATAGCAAATCCTACTGCATTAGCAATACCTTGCCCCAAAGGACCGGTAGTTATTTCAATACCAGGAGTGTGTTTGTATTCGGGGTGTCCTGGTGTTTTAGAGCCAAAACTTCTAAAAGCTTTTAAATCTTCCAAACTTACATCAAAACCCCATAAATGCAATAAACTATACACAAGCGCACTTGCATGTCCGCCACTAAAAACCAATCTATCGCGATTAATCCATTGTGGATTTTTAGGATTAAGGCGCAAATGATACCCTAAAACCACTGCAATATCAGCTAATCCCATCGGCGCACCAGGGTGTCCGCTATTAGCTATTTGCACCATATCAGCACACAAAAACCGCAAAGAATCAGCCATTAATTGATATTCTTTTAATTCACTTTGATTTAACATTTTTATCCCTTACATTTCTAAAAATTGAATGATTGCCTTACAAACTTTGCAGTTGAATAAAGCTTTTTCTTTTTGAATCTTATTATGCAATGTCGAGGGCACAAGGTGAATCTTCCCCTTACATTGACAGGTGTATTTAATTTTTTTCTCTTCATATTCCGCTTCATTGGATGACTTTTTAGGCATTGAAGATGTAATTTGACAAACACTTCGACGGAATTTTTCAATTTGCATATCTTCTCGAATAATGTGTTCTAAAAGCCATTTTTTAGCAATTACGGCTAATTTTTCTTTTAAATCATCCACATTGCGAATCTGCATAACAGAGTTTGTCATATCTCGTATAATTTCACGATGTTTTTCTCTATGTTGCTCTAAGCGAGGATAACAAATAGATTCCATATAATCTTCTTCATCTCTAAAATGTTCCTGCGTATAATTTAATAATTCCTTTAAAATTGTAACTATTTCTTCTTTTGTGGCTTTTTTATTAATCAATGCATACGCTCTACCGGCAATATCAAAAAGATGCTTGTGCTGCTCATCAATGGCATCATTATGAACACTTAATTCTTTGCTCCAAGATGGTAACATTAGTCCTCCTCTTTCCTAACTTATTTATTTTGACTACCTCACTAAAAACCCTGAAAACATTAAATATTATATACTTTAAAAACAAAAAGGAAACTAAAAACTGCTTAAAAAAAATATTTTTGATACTTTAAATTAAATAATAAATTTTATTATTTAATATTATTTTTATTTTATATAAGATATTATTTCCTTGTTAATAAATTTTATTTAAAGGATAGGTAATCTTTATGAAAAAACTTACAAATGACTTTGGAAATATAGTAGCAGACAATCAAAATTCACTTTCTGCTGGACCAAAAGGACCTTTACTATTACAAGACTATATCCTACTTGAAAAACTTGCTCATCAAAATAGAGAAAGGATACCTGAAAGAGTAGTGCATGCTAAGGGAAGCGGTGCTTATGGAGAATTAAAAATCACAGCTGATATTTCACAATTTACTAAGGCTAAAGTTTTGCAAAAAGGAGAAGTTACTCCACTTTTCTTGAGATTTTCAACTGTAGCTGGAGAATCCGGTGCAGCTGATGCAGAAAGAGATGTAAGAGGTTTTGCAATTAAGTTTTACACCAAAGAAGGCAATTGGGATTTAGTTGGAAACAACACACCAACTTTCTTTATAAGAGATGCTTACAAATTCCCTGATTTTATCCACACCCAAAAAAGAGATCCAAGAACAAATTTAAGAAACGCAAATGCAGCCTGGGATTTTTGGACATTATGCCCTGAAGCTTTACACCAAATTACAATTTTAATGAGTGATAGGGGAATTCCAGCAAGTTATCGACATATGCACGGCTTTGGAAGCCATACTTATAGTCTCATCAACGATAAAGGAGAAAGGTTTTGGGTAAAATTCCATTTTAAAACTCAACAAGGCATTAAAAATTTAACCAACAAAGAAGCTGAAGAAATTATTGCCAAAGATAGAGAATCTCACCAAAGAGATTTATACAATAGTATCGAAAAAGGGGATTTCCCTAAATGGACATTCCAAGTGCAGATTTTGCCTGAAAATGAAGTGGACAAATTAGGATTCAATCCCTTTGATTTGACAAAAGTATGGCCCCATAGCATCGTACCTTTGATGGATATTGGAGAAATGATTCTTAATAAAAATCCACAAAATTACTTTAACGAAGTAGAACAAGCCGCCTTTAGCCCAAGCAATATCGTGCCTGGAATTGGCTTTAGCCCTGATAAAATGCTCCAAGGCAGAATCTTTAGCTATCCTGATGCGCACCGATATAGAGTAGGAACTAACTATCATCTCTTGCCTATTAATAGAGCAAGAAGTGAGGTTAATACCTATAATGTTGCTGGGGCTATGAATTTTGATGAGTATAAAAACAAATCAGCTTACTATGAACCAAATAGCTATGATGATAGCCCAAAAGAAGATAAAAATTATTTGGAACCAGATTTGAATTTAGAAGCTGCAGCACAACGATATGCGCCATTGGATAATGATTTTTACACCCAACCAAAAGCCTTATTTGACATAATGAATGATTCTCAAAAAGAACAACTCTTTAATAATATTGCCTCATCAATGGAAGGTGTTGAACAAAAAATCATAGACAAAGCCCTAATGCATTTTGAAAAAATTAGCAAAGAATATGCAGAGGGTGTTAAAAAAGCATTGAGTAAATAACTTTTAGAGTGAGGATTCTCACTCTAAAATCATAGCTATTAAAAATCAATTTTTAGATTGACTAATAGATAAACAAGGATAAAATGATGAATGAAATTTCTTTAGAAGAAGAAAAGCGATTTGGAGAGCTTTGCAATATGGCTTTTAATTTCGCTAGAAATAATGAATTTGAAAATCTAAGGATTATGATAGAAGCTGGATTAAATGTTAATCTAAAAACACATAGAGGTGATACTCTACTTATGTTAGCAGCTTATAATAATTCTTTAGAAACCGCTAAAATGTTGCTTGAAAAAGGCGCTAAAGTGGATGAAAAAAATGATAGAGGACAAACCCCATTAGCTGGAGTTTGCTTTAAAGGATATCTGGATATGGCAAAATTATTAGTAAGCAATGGTGCAAATATTGATGAAAATAATGGCTTAGGAATGACTCCTTTTTCTTTTGCTATTATGTTTGGGCGTAAAGATGTCGCAAGATACCTTATGATACACTCCAAGCAAAGCCTCTTTAAAAAAATAAGTTTTTTAATTTTAAATCTTTTAAAAAAATAATCATTTTATTCTCTTCTTGACTTTAGAAATTCATAATATATAAGATTGAGTTTTTCTATACTTGCTTGCAATTCTTCAGAATGAGGAATTTGCGATTCTAATAATTCTAAACGTTTTTGCAAATAATTAAAAAGTTGAAATTGAATATCTGGAATCTTATTTAAATCATTACTTTTACCCTTTACTACAACCTTTGCAGGAATCCCAACGGCTGTAGAATTTGGTGGCACAGAAGTAATCACAACAGAATTTGCACCAATTTTAGAATTTGCTCCAATAGTAATATTACCGAGCACTTTAGCACCTGCTCCAATAACCACATTATCTTCTATCGTTGGGTGGCGTTTAGTTTTTTCTAAACTAACTCCGCCCAAACTCACACCTTGATAAATCGTTACCTCATTCCCCACTTCTGCTGTCTCTCCAATCACCACTCCAATTCCATGATCAATAAAAACTCTATGCCCAATTTTACAAGCAGGATGAATATCAATATTGGTAATCCATTGTGTAAAGCCCATCAAGATTCTAGCTAGAATCTTAAAGCCCTTTAAATGCAATTTATGAGCAAGTCGATAATGCACCAACGCAATTAATCCAGGGTAGTTAAAGAACAATTCAATTTTAGAATTAATCGCGGGGTCTTTTTCTAAAATAACACGAAAATCTTCTTTGATAATCCCAAAAAGGCTTGTAGAATATTTCAATTTAACTCACCTTGGCTCTTAAATACCGTTCGTAAATAGCCATTTTCACTTAGCATAACATAAAGCTGTCCCAAAACTTCTTTCTTCTCATCTTGAGGAATTTCTACGCTTTCATCAAGCTTTTGCTTAAGTCGCCTTTCAATTTCTTTGGTATCAAAATCCAAATCATCTAACACATCTAAAATCGTTTGTGCTTCTAAAAGATTCTCAATCTCATATTTTCCTTTTTCATTAAAAACCACGCTAAATTCCGTAGGGTGAGTAAAGAGATTATGTCGCATTCCAAGAACTTCTTGATAAGCCCCCACAAGAAAGAATCCCAAAAAGTATTCTTCATTATTCACATCAATGTCATGCAAAAACAAGGGGTAATTTTTATCAAAAGCAATCTCTCCATCACTATCACAAGTAATATCCCACAAACTCGCACTTCTTGTAGGATGCTTATTTAACCTATCAAGCGGAATAACTGGAAAATTCTGCTTCAATCCCCAATAATCTGGCAAACTTTGAAAAAAGCTACAATTTAGTAGATACCGCTCCTGCACCTGCTCTTGAATCCGAATAATATCGCTATGATTCTTATGCTTTAGAATCTTAATTACTTTTTTGATAATAAGATGCACTAAAACTTCGGTATTACTCCTATCTTGTAAATCAATATAACCTAAATCAAAAAGTGTGAGTAGTGACTCCATATGCTCTAAACTATCGTGTAAATATTCAATAGCCGATTTTTCATTAATCGTATTATACAAATCCAAAAGCTCTTCTACAAGTGGAGGATTTTTGTCTTTTAAATGTAAAGCTTTTTCATCATACTCTTGTGAAAACAGCTCCAAAACAGGACTAATTAAAACTGCGTGACTAGCAGAAACATAACGCCCCGATTCAATAAAAATATCAGGCTCAGGCTCTTTTTTGTTTTTGGCAATTTCTTTAAGCGTGAAAATAACATTTCCACTAAATTCCCCAAGTGTATAATTGCGATTTTGATAGGCTTCATGCTGTGTGTATTCAACAGCCAAACCACCCCCAATATTCACATTATTAAGATTTTTTGCTCCCATTTTGCGCAATTCAGCATAAATATTCCCAGCTTCTCTTAAAGCTTTTTTAAGTGGCGCAATATCACTAATTTGACTGCCAATGTGAAAATGAATCATTGTAAATTGTTCTAATAACTTATTTTTTTGTAAAAGATAAATGGCTTCCACTAATTCAGTTGCAGTTAATCCAAATTTAGAATTAATTCCACCACTTTTTGCCCAAATTCCAATTCCTGTGCTATGGAGACGAATTCGCAATCCAATTTTAGGATAAGGCTTTCCCATAGCCTTTGCTACTTCAATGATTGTCTCTAGCTCATTTAATCCTTCAATAGTTAAAGTAATATCATGACCCATTTTAGCTGCAATAAAACCTAAAGAAATCATTTCTTTATCTTTAAAACCATTAACGGTAATAGGAGCATTTTCATTGGTATAAGCCATCGCAATAATAAGTTCTGACTTACTTCCAGCCTCTAGCCCATAGCAACGATTCTGTGTTTGTTCCATAAGAGGCAAAATAAAATTAGGAAAATGATTGACCTTAATAGGAAAAACTGCTTTGAATTTACCCTTGTAGTGATATTCTTTAATAGAATTTTCAAAATGTGAGAAGATTTTTTCAACTTGTTTCTTCATTAAATGAGGAAATCGAATGAGTAAAGGACCGCGATATCCTTCCTCACGCATTTGTTTAACAATATCAATTAATGCAGGTTTATTACCAAAATTAACTTTAACCTTACCATCTTCAATAATAAAATCATCATTTGCCCAATAATGAATACCATAATCTACCATATAACTTCCCTTACAGAATTAAATAAGGCAAATTTTAGCATAAGTCCATTACAAAGCAAATAGAATAATCAATAAAAAAGGCTAAGCCATAATATCTAGCAAACTTTGATACATAGAATCAGCTGTTTGCATACTTACTGCATTAGCCTCTACACCATTTTGTGCTGTTATGGTATTAGCTGTGCTTTGAGCTAAGTCTGTATTTGAAGTCTCCAAAGTTGCATTTTGCACATTAGCACTAATTCCGCTTTGAGCGCTAGAAAAAGCGTTATATCCAGAATAACTATTCATTGAAATTGGATCCATTTAGCATCTCCTTATTTATGTAAAAGCATTATACTACTAAATTCCAAAAGAATCTACTAAAATTTTATTTTAGCGATAATATTTTCTTAGTTTTTCATCAAGTGGAGATAATAATCGATAAAATGCTGGCACCACAAGCAAACTAAGAATCATTGATACCAGCAAACCACCAATTACAGCAATTCCCATAGGAGACTTTATCCCACTTCCAGCACCACCTGCTAAGGCTAGAGGCAACATTCCAAAAATCATTGCAATAGTTGTCATTAAAATTGGTCGCAACCGAGTTTCCCCTGCTTTAATAATAGCATTCTCTAACTCCATACCCCCTCTGTGTTTTTCATTAGCCACATCAATGATTAAAGTTGCATTTTTACCCACAAGTCCCATAAGCAACATAAGCCCCATAATGCTAAACAAACTAAGCGATTCTCCACTAATAAAAAGCCCCAAAAAAGCCCCTGTAAAACTCAAAGGCAAAGTAATCATAATAATTAAGGGCTGAATGAGTGATTCATATAAAGCTGCTAAAATAAAATAAATCAAAACAAACACCATAGTCATTGCCACAACAAAAGCTTCATTAGTTTCTTGCATATATTTAGCATAACCCTCAATTTTATAATGAACACCAGATTCTAACCAAGAATCTTTATTTTCTTCCAAAAAATTTGTAGCCTCACCCAAACTGATATTTTCTGCTAAATTAGCATACACCATCACGCTTTTTTGCCTATCATAATGCCTAATTGTAGTAACTCCCCCTACTTCTTTAATCTCCACAATCCCTTCTAAAAATACATTTTCTCCTTTTGCATTGCGTAAGGTAAGAGTTTTTAAGTCTTTTATTTGATTTCTTTTGGGGGCTAACAACACAATATTATATTCCTTGCCATTTTCACGATAATAAGAAATTTCTTGCGCACCACTAAAAGCACCATTGATTACCAAAGCGATTTCTTGAGCGCTAAATCCATACTGACTTGCTAAAGCTCGATTGATAGTTATTTCTAATTGTGGCGTTTGGGGTTTAATATTTGTGTGAATATCTTTGTATTTTCCACTTTGCTCCATAAAGCTAGTGATTCTCTCCACACTTGTTTGCAAAGCAGTATTATCTAGTGAATAAAGTGCTAATTGAAGTGGCGAATCATCTTCTCCTAAGCTAATTTGAGGAATCTCAATTAAAGCAATTTCTAAATCAAATTGCTTTGTATAATCTGCATAAACTCCTCTTAAAAACTGCATTACTTCTTGCAAATCTCTTTCTCTTTTATTATAAGGCACTAAACGCACATAAATTTTTGCTTCATAAATCTTTTTTTCTGCTGTATAACCAATCTTTAAAATGCTATATTCCACCTCTTTTTCTTGATTTAATCGCTCTTGTATAGCCAAAGCTTGTTTTTGCATTGCTTCTAGCGAGATTCCAGGCTTAGCAGTGAGATTAATATCAAATTCTGCCTTATCTTCTGAGGGCAAAAACTCTACTCCCAGTCGCGTAATCAAAAGGAGTGAAACCACAAAAATACTTACAATACTTAAAATCACAAAAGCTTTATGGGCTAACACCCATTTAAGAATCCGCACATATAGCAATTCTAAAGCCTTGAAATATTTCTCTGTTTGAAGATAAAAAGCGCTTTGTGTGTGATTAGCAACCCTTGAGCTTAACATAGGGATAAAGGTAATAACCACAAAAAAAGAAATAATAATACAAGCACCAAGACTAATACCAAAAGAAACAAAGAATCTCCCCGTAATTCCACCCATATTGGCAATAGGCACAAAAACTGACAAAAGCATTGCAGAAATAGCTATTAGTGCAAAAATAATTTCCTTAACCCCCATTAATGCTGCTTCTTTACGCGACATTCCTCCTTCAATTTTTTTATAAATATTTTCAATTACCACAATAGCATCATCAATAATAATCCCAATTGCCAAAGTAATTGCTATTAATGTTGTGAGATTTAAAGTCATACCCCAATAATACATAAACGCAAAAGTTCCCATAATAGAAGCAGGAATACTCAAACTTGCAATCCAAGTCATTGAAGCATTACGCAAAAAGAAAAACACTACAAAAACTGCCAAAAACGCACCCAAAATCAAATCAAGCTCCACCGCCCAAATCGTGTCTTTGATATAAGTAGTCGTATCTCTTAAAAGCATTAAATTGTATTTTGGACTACTTTCTTGCAAACTTGGCAGAATCTCTCTAATAGCATCTGTGATTTCAATCTCATTTGCCCCTGAAATCTTTTGTATTTCAAGCAAGATTCCACTGCCTTGAATATCTTTAGAAAGCAAGTTTGCAAAGCTTCTTTGCTCTTCTGTAGAATCTTCAATCTTAGCAATATCACTTAGCTTAATATTATCTCCCACAAGAATATCACCTAATTCTTTTAAATTATTAGAATCGGCTTGTGTGAGAATCTTCCATTCCTTATCTTTAGCGATGATTCTGCCCCCATCAATTTCTACATTTTGTGTGCCAATAGCTCTTGTTAAATCCAAATAAGTCAAGTTGTATTGATTGAGCAAAGTAGGATTAGGTATGATTTTAATCTCTCTTTCTAAAAATCCAACCAAATTAACCTTGCCCACGCCTTTGATGCGTTGTAATAAAGGCTTAATATTCCAATTTGTATGCGTATTTATTTCTAAAAGTTCTTTTTCATTGGTAATTGGAGTTTTAGATGACACAAAAAGCGAAATAATAGGCGCACCACCAACATTAAATTTTTCAACCACAGGAGATTTCACTTCACTTCCAAAGCTAACAGATAGCACCTTATCGCGCACATCATTAGCTGCAATTTCAAGGGGCTTTTCTAGCTCAAACTCCGCAACCACCACGCTCACGCTATCGCTACTATTAGAAGTGATTTTCTTTAGCGATTCAATCCCACTAATGGCTTCTTCAATCTTTTCTGTTACCTTGCTCTCAACAATCTCAGGATTAGCCCCAGGATAAAGCGTGGTAATGGTAATCACAGGAATATCAACATTAGGATAAAGTGAAACACTAAGTCTTTTTAGAGCATCTATACCAAAAAATATCAACGCCAAAACAAACATTAAAGTTGCAATGGGTCGCTCTATTGCTATTTTTGACATTATTGCCCCAAAATCAAACCATCACCAAAGATTCCAGAGGGCAAATCTCTTTTTAAGAGCGCCTCTGCTTTTGCCTTCTTGGTTTTCATATCAATACTAGGATAGATTTTTGTGAGAATTAAAGGGTCTTTTTGTGCAATATTTTGGAGTTTGTATTGAAATTTATCACCAACTTTGACTTGACTAAAATACTGCGAATCAAACTCAATCATTGCCTTTTTTTGCTTGGATTCTAATACAAAAAGTTTGCTTGAAATAGCCCCCACACCATCACCCACTTCAACAAATTTATTACTAATAACACCACTAAAGGGGGCATATAGGATAGTTTTATCCAAAAGCTCTTTTTGCAAATCATAGTTAGCTTGTGCTTTTTTAAACGCATAAAGACTAGATTGGTATTGAGATTGTATTCTTTCAAAAGTGTTTTTATCAATCACATTTTTAGAGGATTGATAACGCTTGTATTGAGATTCTAAAAAATTATATTCAATTCTAGCAGAATCCAAAGTTGCCTTGGCAATTTTCACATTTTCTTGCAAATCCTTTGCTTTAAGTGTGAGTAATTTCTCCCCTTTTTCAACAAAATCTCCTACTTCTACAAAAATCTCTTCTATAACGCCATTACTAGCTAAACTTAAAGTGGCACTTTGAGTGGCTTGGATATTAAAAGTCGCATAAATCTCCTCTCCAAATAATGGCAAAAAACATAAAATACTGATTAAAATTTGCCTCATAAAAACTCCTCTAGATTCTCACCATTAGAATAAAGAAATTCTGCCTTTTTAATCTCATAATCAAAACGCGCTTCATCATAAAAAGATTGTGCGTTAAAAAGATTTGAAAGTGCTTTTAGGTATTGTGTGTAGTCAATCAATTGTGAATTAAATTTTTCTTTTGCATAAGTATAGGCTATGGAAGCAGAAGTGAGTGCAGAAAAAGCCCACTGAATCTTTTCCTTTGCAGTTTCAAGGGCACTTTGGGCAATGATGCGCTCCCTTTTTTGAGAATCTTTTTGATGAGCGTATTCAAAGTTAGCTGCCAAGGCTTGTAAATGGGCTGATTCTTTGGCTTTTAGCGTCGCAAAAGAATCAAAAAGCACAAAAGAAACACTAACCCCAAAAATATTTTGATACTTAGGATCTTCAATAGAAATGGGAAAAGGAAGCGTTGGAATATTGCGATTATGGTATTGATAGTTTGTATAGCGATTGCTTAAGGCGATGGTTGGCAAATAAGTGTATTGCGTGGAAACACTTTCTAGGCTTTTGACATAATGGAATTGTGCTTGTAAATCTGCCCTTTGTTTTTGTGGTGTTTGAGCAGAAATTTCTTTAATATTTACCAAATCATCTAAAAGAAAATTCTCCACTCCGCTTAAAAGGCTTATTTGTTCTTTACGAGCTTCTAGAGCTAAATCAATATTTTCTAATTGATAAGAATTTTGTGCGAACTGCGATTTAATCGCCTCTAGCGTATCTTGTGAAGCAAGTCCAGATTCAAAAAAAGTCTGATATTTGATAATGCTTTGTTCTAATTCATTTTGCTGGCTTAAAAGTGCTTTGCGTTTTGATTTTAAAGCTAGAGCTTGAAAATATTCTTGAATGATTTTCAAAAAAATCTGCTGCTTCGTGCTTAAGGCAGAAAATTCAGAAGCTTTGATTTTATGGTCTTGAATCGAAAATTTCCCTTCTCTTTTTAATCCATCAAACAAAAGCCAAGAAGCTTCAACAAAAGGTCCATTTACGCTTTTGGGATAAAAAAGGTCTGGATTATTGATATTTTGATAGGCATAGCCTACTTCAACTTTGGGCAAATATCCAGAATAAAGTGCCTTTTTTTCTTCCTTTAGGGCTTGAGTTTGGTAATTTTTTGATTCTAGCAGGGGATTATTATTAGCATTAATAATAAGAGACTTTAGAGGATTTGCAGATATATCTATACAAAAAAGACAAAAAACCATTAAAGACATTATCTTTTTTGACATTTTTCCCCTTTGATTATCAAGATTCTATTGAAAATATTCCTATGCAATTTCTCAAGAATTGTATCTAAAAAACCACTAAAAGAAACTTTTTGCAAATAAGTTATTTAAAACCACTAGATAGGAGAATCCCTATTTTTAAAAATTAGCTATGAATCTTGATTTAGATATTCTTGCAAAAGAATATGAAGTTTTTCTTTAAGCTCTAAAGGGGAGATAATCTTGATATAAGGTATCCATTGTTTTACCACATTTAAAAGCTCATCATCATAAGAAAAACGCACATTCAAAATAAAATATTTTTCATCCTCATCTACTATTTCACAATATTCAAATAATTTTTTTCTAAAAAAATAATCTTTTCCCTTTTTATCTAGCTTGATTGTCGCTTCTTTGGTCGCATTAAGCCAGATGCTTGCATCCTCTTTGATTTGTTGTAAAAATTCTTGCTGTGGAGTAAAATTCTGCTTTGTAATTTTTAGATTCTTTATCTTGCTTAATGCAAAATGCTTTAACTTGCCCTTTTCATCGACTAAAACATACCAAATCCCTTTATTATTAATAAGCTTATAGGGATTAACCTCACGATTCTTATCTTTATCTTTATAGACAAAACTCAAAACATTATGCTTCACAATAGCTATGCTTATGGATTCAAATAATTCATAACTCACTTTTTCAAAGCCTTCATTTTTTACCATAAAAACGCTATTTACTTTAGAGTTTAGCAAATCTGTTATAAAATCCTTATCCAGTTTTGGATAAAGCTCTTGAATCCCGCTTAACATAGCAAAATTTTGTATATCTTTAAAACTAAGCTTACCGAGAACAAAAGATTCTAAAAAATACTTGCCATTTTCTTTTTTGATAGGCATAAAAGAAAGTCTTTGGTTTAAATCTCTTTGTATGGTTCTAATATCTACGCCAAACTCACTTGCTAACTCTTCTAAACTAAACCTTCCCCCATCATTAAAACGCATTAAAATTTGCGCTAAACGCACTGCAAGTTTATCGTGATTCACAATTATTCATAACCCTTATTTTAATATGACAATCTCTACAAATTTTAAAAAAAGCATCACCCTCTCTATTATATATCCATTTATGCTCTGGCTTACCAAATCTTTCATGTTCACACAAACTACATCTTTCAATAATAACACATTGTTTGTTTTTATCTGCTCTTTCATAATTATGAAAATAATCACTTTGCTTAAACCCACATAATTCACACACTCTATATCCATAACATCTGTTAGGATTTTCTATCACAGGTGGTTCATTGAAAAAATGTTTGCTTTTTGTAATATATTCTCCACAATCAGGGCAAACTTTTGAAAAAAGCATTCGGGTTTACCCTCTTCATTTTTAAATTCTCCCGCATGTCAATTAGTTGCACATTTAATTTTTAAAACTGTATCCACGATAACCTCTGTTGCAGAAGTTGCTTTTTCTTTTACCGCTTCTGAAGCTTCAAGTGCTTTTTCTTTTAAACTATCTAAAAATCCCACAAAAACTCCTTGGCTATTTAATGAATTGCAAAATAATCGAAGCGATACTAGTTATTAAAGCTAGACTTGAAATTACAATACTAAAAGTAGTATTTTTCTTGCTAATTTTAAACTCTAAATCACTAATTTTACTTTCTTTTTCTTTTATATCATTTTCTATTTGCATTTTAAAATTAATAAATTCTTGATAATGAGTCTCTATTAATTTGTGTTGTTCATCATCAATTTGTCGCTTTTTATCAAGACGCTCTTCAAGCTCTTTTATATCTTCTTCTATATCTTTTATATCTTCTTTTGTCTCATATATTTCTTGTTTTGCTTTTTGCATTTCAGCAATACGTTGTTGTGCTTGATGACAAATTGTTGCTGTAATTTCTTTACTAATTTTTCTTGTATCATTTGACAAACTTTGCATAGCTTTTTCATCTTTTTCATATTTTTCATATATCATTAACGCCATTTCATTTATCATTAAATCCGCAAAAACCATATCACAGCAAATAAGTTTGATAGTTTCTTGTATAAGTTCATTTTGAGCTCCTATAGCTTCAGCATTTGCTATATCAGCATCAGATAGTGCATTAATCTTTCTATCTCTTTCGCTTTCAGCAAATGGATTTATAGTTTCAAAAAATGAATTTTTTATATTTTTGGCTTTACAAGCCAACTCTTTAGCTCTAACAATTTTTTTTGAAGCTTCTTGGATTTTCATATCAATTTGATTTACTTGATCTTTGGCTAAAATTCGCAATTCTTCAGGTGTGCAATTTTTAATTTTCCCTTGAATTTCTCCAATATCTTTTAAATTCTGCAAATTTTTCTTTGGATTGATTGCCAATCTTTTATTATCCATTTTTATTCTCCTCTTAAATTTCTAAGTTGTTTAATGCAGTCAGATATTTCTTCTTGTCTTTCTTCTTCTGCTTGTTTTAATTTATTTTGAACTTGATTAGCTTTATCTTTGAGCATTATTAGATTTTGACTTCCTCTCTCCACCACTTGTCCAAATAATTCATACGCATCACCCAAAACAAACCAAGTTTGTGCAATTTTATAATGCATTACCACACCATTTTGTGCTACAAGCTGAACTTTAAGACTACCTATTTTAGAATCATTTCTCCATTTATCCATATAAAAAATCGCAATAGTGCTAAGTATCGCTCCACAAGCTGCACTAATACATAAAGAAAGTGCTTCTCCTATGGTTTGGCTCATAAATGGAATAGGTAAAATTAATAACGCGTTAAGACCTGGAATAGTCAAAAGGGAATTCTTAACGCTTTCGCTCCCAAGCATTGTTACGGCACTGATTAAACCTGTAACCATAATTTTTGAAGCTTCATAATAAATATCCTCTTTGGGCATATCTTTTGGGGGATTTGTTATTATTTTCACTGCTTGCCATAAAGATGTAAAACCCGCTCTAACAATTTGCACGATACTTTTTAGTGTAGTAGCAAAAATATTAATAATAAATACTACTAAATTTGAGAAAAATGTTTGTAAAGCCTCCTCAAAAGAACCTTTCAAAATATCTTTCCATTTAAGTTTCAATTCTTCCCAAACCTTACAAATTCTATCTTTGAAACGCACCAAAATTTCTTTTAAACTTTCATTGCCAAATTCTTTAAAAGTAACTTTAAGTTCAATGATAATAGCCTTAATAAAATCTTTCAAAACAACACCTAAAGCTGAATAAGCAGCTATTTTAGCAGCATCTTGGGTGCCTGTAATTAATGCCTCCTTATAGGGTTTAGAACTTGTATAATATGTTTTATCTACTTCTCTATCGATTTCTTTTTTGCTTTGTTTATATTGTTCTTTCAAGTTTTCATCTTGGATTTCTTTTTGTTTTAGTAATTTGTCTTTTTCTTTTTGCTGACTTGGCGTTAAAGCTCCATTCTTTTCTTTTTCTGCTAAAAATTTTAATCTTTTATCTCTATCTGCTAAAAATTTTTCAGCGCTTTTATCTTTTTTAGAACGATTTAATGAACTATCTGTCATTTTTAAATTGCTTTCTGTGTTGGCTAATTTTGCACCATCCATTTCAGCTAAAACTCTAGCAGGATCATCATGTATTGTTTTTGCAGCGACTACATGATCTAAATCGGTATCTGCATTTGCATTGATTTTTTTACCTGTCATATAATCTTCTAATTTTCCCTGCTTTTTCAACGCACTTTGTTCTTTGTTAATTCTTTTATAATTATCATCTTGATGATAATTATCTGAATTATACTCTCCGCGATTAGCATATCTTTGCCTCTCTTTTTCACTAACATAAACACCATTTCTAACATTATGAGTAGTATTAACATTGCCTCCATCTTTAGCATCTAAAATCACCGCAGCAAATCCAAAATGCCCCACAACCGCATCCAATGCATTGTTAGCACATTGATCAAAAAGCTTTTGTGTTTGTTCTTGTGGTATTTTGGCACTTATTTCTTCAAGATCTTTTAAAGCTTCATCTAATCCTTGATCTACTTCAATCCTTAGCTTATCTCTTTTAGATAACTCTTCCAATTCTTTTTCCAAAAGTTTATAATCCGAATTTATAAACTTTTCTAAAACTTCAACATTATTCTCCATCTTCTCCCCTTAAATTTCCTAAAAACATCATTATACTCTCCCCGCCAAAAAAATCAATAATTTTTAGAAATTAAAATTCTTATCATTTTTTATTTTTTATATTTTAACTCATTCATATCTTGTTTATTTCTTAATTTAACTGAAGCAAAGCATCGTTAAATTTCATATTCATAGAGCAGAATCTCCAGCTAATTTTTAATGCTGTTTCATCATTTTTGAGATATTTATCGCTATACTCCATAAAAGCCTCCATTGTAGTGCCTATTTGGATAAGCTTTTCCCTTTTTAGACTGCTAAATAAATGTTTTCTTATATTATTAATAGTGTCTGCATCGTATTTATAGTTTTTTCTAAATTCTAAAAATTTAGAATCATTAAAATAACTAGGATAAATTTGCACCATTTCCTCATACTCTTTGATAACTTTTCTAAGTGTGATGAGATCTTTAAAAATCAATTTATCCCAAGTATCTTTAATGCCTTGATAAATTTTATCACTACAAGCACCTAATGCAATTACACCTAAACCAAGAGTTAATTTTTTCATTTACTTTTCCTTAAAATTTTGATAATTAATAATAAATTAAGCACTATAAACAACACATAAAGTGCAACCAAACCATAACTACCGCTTATATTAGCTAGCATAAGCGCAAAAAGAACCAACCAAAATATAATCCACATAATGCCAGTAAATGCAAGACTTACAAGAAGAGATATTGTAGCTATGATTAATCCTAAAATGCCAATAATCGCCATTTACATCCTTTGTATTATTTAGCCTTATCTTCTGTCTTTTGAGTTTCACTACTTGTTTGGATATTGCTAGAATCGCAACAAGGCTTTTTTATGTCTTGAGATAAATTTTCATCTTTAGCTTTGTCATACCACTTTTTTAGCCCATAACCAACAGCTCCAAGTGCTACCCCACCTAGAATAAGGCTTAATTTTCCCATAAACAACTCCTTTGTTTTGATTTACAAAAGAAATTATAATTTGCGCTTATGACAGGTTGTGTCATTAAATTATCAATTTAAAAATTTTAATTAATAAGTAAAAAAGAGAGATTTATTTAAAAAATAAGTAGTCAATCCAAGCCCAAAGGCTAGGATTATTAAGAAGATTAATTAAGAGAATTGTTATTCGACTTCTGCATCAATCACATCATCATCTTTTTTATTTTGTTGTGTTGCGCCGCCTTGTGCATTTTGATCTTTTTGATACATTGCTTCAGCAAGTTTGTGGCTTACTCCTGTGAGTGCCTTAACTTTTTGCTCAATCTCTTCTTTAGAAGCATTTTCATTTTTCAAAGTTGTTTGCAAATCATTGATTGCATTTTGAATCTTTTCAGCCTCGCTTGAATCAATTTTTTCTTTCATTTCATCAAGGCTTTTTTGAGTTTGATAAACAAGGCTATCTGCTTGATTTCTTACTTCAATAGCTTCTTTTTTCTTTTTGTCTTCTTCTTTATTAAGTTCAGCATCTTTTACCATTTTTTCAATTTCAGAATCAGACAATCCACTAGAACCTGTGATTTTGATTTCTTGAGCTTTGCCTGTTGCTTTGTCTTTGGCGCTCACTGTTAAGATACCATTTGCATCAATATCAAAAGTAACTTCAATTTGAGGCACACCTCTTGGTGCTGCTGGGATACCGCTTAGCTCAAAATTTCCAAGCACTTTATTATCTCTTGCAAGTTCTCTCTCCCCTTGTAAAACTTGAATAGTTACAGCAGGTTGATTGTCTTCTGCCGTTGAGAAAACTTGATTTTTCTTAACAGGAATAGTCGTGCCTCGATCAATAATCTTCGTCATCACTCCACCTAATGTTTCAATTCCCAAGCTAAGAGGTGTAACATCAAGCAATAAAACATCTTTTACATCGCCTTTTAATACACCCCCTTGAATTGCCGCACCAATTGCCACAACTTCATCTGGATTCACTGATTTATTAAGCTCTTTACCGATAAACTCTTTCACTCTTTCTTGAACTTTTGGAATCCTTGTAGAACCACCCACCATAACAACTTCTGCAATATCCCCTTTGCTTAAATCTGCATCTTTGATAACATCGCCGATTTTATTAATAGTTTGGTTGATATAAGATTCAATAAGCGATTCAAACTTAGCACGACTAATCTTTTTAACCAAGTGTTTTGGACCGCTTGCATCCGCTGTAATAAAAGGCAAGTTAATTTCAGTTTCTTGCGCACTACTTAACTCTTTTTTAGCGTTTTCTGCTGCTTCTTTTAATCTTTGAAGTGCCATTACATCATTTTTGAGATTGATTCCATTTTCATCTTCAAATTCTTTTGCTGCCCAATCAATAATAGCGTTATCAAAGTCATCTCCACCTAAAAACGCATCACCACCTGTTGCCAAAACTTCTACAACATTATCGCCTGTTTCTAGCACGGTAACATCAAATGTCCCACCACCCAAATCATAAACTACGATTTTTTCTGCTTGTTTTTTATCCAAACCATAAGCAAGTGCTGCTGAAGTTGGCTCATTGATGATTCTAAGCACATTAAGCCCCGCAATTGTCCCTGCTTCTTTAGTTGCTTTTCTTTGTGCATCGTTAAAATAGGCTGGAACGGTGATAACTGCTTCTGTTACTTCCTCTCCCAAATAACTTTCTGCATCAGCTTTAAGCTTCATAAGAATCTTTGCAGAAATCTCTTGTGGCGTATAAACTTTTCCTGCAATTTCAATCGCACAAGCACCATTTCTATCAACTACTTTATAAGGAAGTCTTTTTTTAGCTTCTTGAGCTTTATCTTCATTAAACATTAATCCCATAATTCTTTTAATAGAATAAATAGTTTTTTCTGGATTAGTGATAGCTTGTCTTTTTGCAGGATCTCCTACCAAAATCTCACCTTTATCAGTAAAAGCCACAACCGATGGAGTTGTATTTTTCCCTTCTTTATTTGCAATGATTTTTGATTCATTTCCTTCAAAAACCGCCATTGCTGAATTTGTTGTTCCTAAGTCAATTCCTAATACTTTTCCCATAATTTATCCTTATTAATTAATTTATTTTGCAATGCTAACCATTGATGGTCTTAGCACTCTTTCTTTATATTTATAACCCTTTTGCATCTCTGCGACAATCTCTCCTACATTGTGAGAATCGCTTTGAACTTGCATAATAGCATCGTGGAAATTAGGGTCAAACTCTCCGCTTGCATCAATGGGTTCAATCCCATGTTTTGCAAGTGTTTTTAAAAGATTATCCAATGTTAGTGCAATTCCCTCCTCTATTTTTCCTAAAATTTCAGCTTGATCACTATTTTCTTTTGAATCTTTAATCGTTTTTAAAGCAATCTCTAAAGTATCAATGCTCGGCAATAAATCTTTTGCTATTTTTTCATAAGCATATTCCAAGGCTTGATCTTTTTCTCTCACCAAACGCTTTTTAGTGTTTTCAAAATCAGCATAAGTGCGCAAATATTGATCTTCTAATTCCTTGATTTTATTTTGAAGTGATTCTAGCGATTCTTTAGAATCTTGCTCTGCATTCTCTTGTGATTCTTGTTTTTGATTCTCATTCTTAGAAGAATCTATCTTTTCATTTTCATCTTGCATTCTAATTCCACTCCTTACAACAAAAATAACGCTTCTAAAATGAAATTTTAGCAATTATTCTTGTGAATTTCAAGTAAAATTATATAACTTTAGTCTATTAATGTCAAGTTAAATTAATAAAATAAGCTAAACTTTCTTAAAAATAAAAATTTAATTATAAGTTGTTTGGGATAAACTTAAGGTTGCTTTAAAGTCTTAAAAAGCAAAACAAATAAGAGATTTTTGCAAAATATAGCAACAATGTGCGCGATAACTTTGACAATTTCTCTAAGATTCTAAATAGAGCAATTTAGCTTTTTAGGGCATCAAGGATTTCATAAGTAAAACTTTGCTAATTTTCTAAAATATTTTTAATGGGTGATTTTTGAAATGAAAAAAATAATCATATTATTGCTGTGTGTTTTTGTAGGATTTGCCAAGGAATTGACTATTGAAAATGGTAAAACTCTTATTTTGGAAAGCAAATCATCAAACCCTAAAAGTATTATCCTAGATAAAAAAGAGTATTTATGGATACCCCATCCCCAAAAACCTGATACAAAAATTTTATTTCTATCTATACCTTACTACACTAAAGCACAAAGTATTCGGCTTGAGAATAGCCAAACTTTGCAAATCATCAAAGGTCAGTATAAAATTGAAAAAATCAGTGTAGATCCAAGCAAAGCCAAACCCAACAAAGCTAATCAACAAAGAATCTCCAAAGAAAGAGAAGAAGCTAGTAAAATTTATCAAACTTACACTAAGGGATACTATTGGAAAAAGCCCTTTATCTATCCTATGAAAAGTAAAATTACTAGTGAATTTGGCAATGCAAGAGTGTTTAATCAAGAAGTAAAAAGCTATCATAGCGGAACAGATTTTAGAGCTGCTATTGGAACACCAATTTATGCGAGTAATAGCGGCAAGGTCGTGATTGCAAAAGATAGATTCTTAGCAGGAAAATCTGTAGTAATTGACCATGGAGAAGGAATTTTTAGCATGTATTATCATTGCAGTGAAATCAAAGTCAAAGAAGGCACTAGAGTAAAACAAGGCGAACTCATTGCACTAAGCGGTAATACAGGTAGAGTAAGTGGTCCGCATTTGCATTTTGGGATTTTGGTGCGTGGGGCACAGATTGATCCAATTGATTTTATTGCCAAAATCAATGCATCTCTAAAAGGGAACTAAAATGGAGAAAATATTTCAAGATTTAAAAACTATCTCTTTAGCAATGTTTCGGAAGAATTTCTTTGGAATCTTTCATGGTTCTATTTCAACAAAACTTGAAGAAGGTCATTTTCTTATTAACAAAAAAGATGCGATTTTTGATGATTTAAATGAAGAATCGCTTATCACGCTCTATCACAAACAAGATTATCGCTGGCAAGAAGCTAGTATGGACGCTTTTATTCATTCTTTACTTTATCAAAATATTCCTAATGCCAAATATATTGCCTATGGAATGCCTCCCTTTACGATAGCCTATACTCTCTCAAATAGTAAAATTACCCCAAAAGATTATTTTGGTTATAAGATTCTAGGCACCCTAGAAGTGTATGACCCAAAAGATTATGACAATTGGTATGAAAGAGCAGATGTTGAAATCAATCGCTATTTCAAAGAAAATGATAAAAAAATTATGGTTATCAAAGGCTATGGCGTGTATGTGTATCATCGAGACTTGCAATATCTCTCAAAATTAATGGCGATTTTAGAAAATTCGTGTAAAGTCTTGCATTTTCATAGCATTTTAGAGGGCAATAAACCTTCTTATGAACTACTTGACTTTTAATGCTTGATTTTAAGGCAAGAAAAATTTGATAAAATTACAAAATTATGTAGCAATTCAAGGGTTTTAATGGATTTTATAGAAGTTAGAGAATTATACAAAAATTACGGAAAACTTGAAGTCTTAAAAAATATTCATTTAAATGTTAAAAAAGGCTCGATTTTTGGACTTGTAGGGCATAGCGGAGCAGGAAAAAGCACACTGCTTAGAACTTTTAATGGACTAGAATCTATCAATCACGGAAGCATTAAAATTGGTGAAGTGGAGATTAATCGCTTAGATTCCAAAAACATGAGACATTTTAGAAAAAAGGTTGGAATGATTTTTCAAAACTTCTCTTTAATGGCGCGTAAAAATGTCTATGAAAATATCATTTTACCTTTGGAGTGTTGGGGAGAAAATATTGATAAAAATCGCGTTGAAAAACTAGTGGAATTAGTGGGTTTGCAAGACAAAATGAAATTTTATCCTAGCCAGCTAAGTGGCGGACAAAAACAAAGAGTTGCTATTGCAAGGGCTTTAGTGATGAATCCTGATTTACTTTTAAGCGATGAAGCCACTAGCGCATTAGATCCCTCCACAACAAACTCAATCTTAGAACTTTTATCGCAAATCAATCAAGAAATTAAAGTAACTATTGTGCTAGTAACTCACGAAATGGAAGTGGTAAAAAAAATCTGTCAAGAAGCGGCTTTTATGGAAAATGGAGAGATTATCAAAAGCGGTCATATTGAATCCCTCTTTTTAGAGCCTGATAAAAAAATGCGAGATTTTTTGGGAGAAAATGAAATTTTACCTCCAAATGGTATTAATATCCGAATCTATTTCCCCAAAGAAGTAGCACAAAACCCAATCATCACTCAAATGGCAAGAGAATTGCAGGTGGATTTTAATATCGTATGGGGAAATTTAGAATCTTTTGGCGGAATCGCCTTAGGAGTGCTTGTAATTAATATTAAACAAGAATTTTTAGAGCAAGTTTGTGCATTTCTAACCCAAAGTGGCACACGCTGGGAAATTGTGGAGTAAAAAATGGATATAAAATTACTTAAATTACTTTTAGAAGCGACTTTAGACACCTTATATATGAGTATTATTGCAACAACAATTGCAACTGCCCTAGCAGTGATTCCAGCAATCTTATTAGTTTTGTGTAGCCCTAGTGGCTTAAAACCCAATGCGATTATTTACCGAACTTTAGACACTATTACTAATACATTACGCTCTTTTCCTTTTTTGATTTTAATGGTTGTTTTATTTCCTTTTACTCAATGGATTCTTGGTAAAAGTATTGGTGCAACTGCAGCTATTGTGCCACTTAGTATTGGTGCAGCTCCCTTTATTGTGCGCATCATTGAAGGGGCGCTAAAAGAAGTAGATAAAGATATCATAGAAGCCGCACAAAGTTTTGGCGCAAGTCATTTCCAAATTATTTTCAGAATTATGCTCATTGAAGCTCTACCTAGCATTGTTTCTGGAATCACACTTGCTTTGATTCTTGTGATTGGATTTAGCGCTATGGCAGGTGCTGTTGGCGGTGGAGGGCTTGGCGATATTGCAATCAAATATGGATATTATAGATTCCAAAGTGATATTATGGTATATACCGTTGTGATTTTAATTTTTCTTGTGCAGATTATTCAAAGTTTTGGGGATTTTCTGTATAAAAAATTAAAACACTAGCTTAACAAAAGAAAGGTAAAAAATGATTAAAAAAATTTTAGGTATCTGCGGACTTACAGGATTATTGGTCTTTAGCGGTTGTGGTGATTCTAAAGAAAGCACAGCAACGCAAACCACTGAAACAAAATTAATAGTAGGAGCCACTCCAGAGCCACACGCAATTCTTTTACAAGAAATAGCGCCTAAATTAAAAAGTGAGGGCATAACTCTAGAAATCAAAGAATTTACAGACTATGTAACTCCTAATCTATCACTCAACGATGGTTCATTAGATGCAAATTTCTTCCAACACAAACCTTATTTGGATTCATTTAATAAAGAAAGAGGGACTAATTTAGTAAGTGTTGCTAATATCCATTTAGAGCCAATGGGTGTGTATTCCAACAAAATCAAAAGTCTTGATGAGTTAAAAGAAGGCGATTTAGTTTCTTTGCCTAATGATCCTTCAAATGGTGCTAGAGCATTGAGAGTTTTAGAAGCTAATGGAGTGATTAAACTCAAAGAGGGAGTAGAGCTTGTTTCTGCACAAGATATTGTAGAGAATCCCAAAAAATTAAATTTTAAAGAAATGGATGCACCTCAACTTGCTAGAGCTTTAAATGATGTAACTATTTCTGTTATTAACACAAATTTTGCACTTTTAGCTGGATTAAATCCGCTTGATGATGCGATTGCTTTAGAATCAAAAGAATCTCCTTTTGCAAATATCGTCGTAGTTAAAGCAGGTAGAGAAAATGATGCTGCTATCCAAAAGCTAGTTCAAGCGCTCCAAAGTCAAGAAATAAAAGACTTTATCCTAGAAAAATACAAAGGTGCGATTCTCCCTAGCTTCTAAGCAAAATTTAAACCCCAATCCTTTGGGGTTTATCTAAGCAAATCGATGCGTTCTTTGTAGTTACCATTAAAAATATAGCTTCCTGCAACCACAATATCCACGCCACTATCCTTTAAATCTGCGATATTTTGATCACTTACTCCACCATCAACTTCAATAAGACAGCGAGGATTCTTCATTTCAATTTTATCTTTTAAGCATTTAATTTTTTCCAAAACATTTGGGATAAATTTTTGCCCACCAAAACCCGGATTCACACTCATAACTAAAACCATATCCACATATTCTAATAAATAATCAATACTCTCCAAAGTCGTGTGTGGATTAAGAACAATCGCTGGAGAAATCCCATAATCGCGTATTTTCTGGACAAGGCGATTGGCGTGTTTTTCTTCTTCAATATGAAAAGAAAGATATTTTGGCTTTAGGGGCGCAAACAAATCAACAAAAAAGCTATTATTTTGAACCATTAAATGAATATCAAGTGGCTTAGTCGCGATTTTTGCAACCGAATCTACAATCATTGGTCCCATTGTAAGATTAGGGACAAAATGCCCATCCATAACATCAATATGTATAAAATCACAACCCGCCTCGCAAATAGCCTTTATCTCATCATTAAGTTTGCCAAAATCTGCAGAAAGAATGCTTGGAGCTACTAACATAATTTGCCTTTGTTAAAAAATAAGTAATTTTAGCAAAAAAGTAGAAATATCTTTCTAAAATACCACGCAATAAGCCATAAAAAACATATTTTTAGATATAATTGAGCATTATTTTTTTGGAGTTTTAGAATGCAAAAACAATTACAACAAGATTTAGAAAGTATTTTTGCAATCATAAAAAATGCCTCATTAAAAGTGTATGAGGTGCTTAAAGAAAGTATGGGTGAATACACGCAAACCACAAATAAAACAGGTGATTTACAACTTCAAGCCGATGTATTAGCCGATAAGGTTTTTCAAGATTCTCTAAAAGATTTAAAAATCATTAGACAAATTTGTAGCGAAGAGCAAGAAGGGGCAGTTAGATTTTACGATGATGGCATTTATAGTATTGCCTATGATCCGCTTGATGGATCTTCATTAATGGGTGCAAATTTAAGTGTTGGGAGCATTGTTGGAATCTACAAGGGAGATTTTTTGCCACAAAATTTAATCGCTGCTGCCTATGTTGTCTATGGAATGGTGGTGGGGATTGGATTTGCTTCTACACTCAAAGAGGGTGTGGATTATTATATTTTTAATGGCAAAGATTTTGAACTGCAGAAGATCCTAAAACTCAAAGAAAAAGGCAAACTCAATGCCACTGGTGGAACCCAAAAATATTGGAGCAAAGAACACAAAGTCAAGATAGAATCACTCTTTAATCAAGGCTATCGTTTGCGATATAGCGGTGGAATGGTGCCAGATTTACACCACATTTTAATCAAAGGGGGCGGTTTATTTTCTTATCCAAGCACTCAAGATTCACCTAAAGGAAAATTGCGAATGCTTTTTGAAGTTTTTCCTTTTGCCTTTATTTTCAAACGTGCAGGTGGAGAAGCTATTGATGGGAAAAATGATCTCTTGACACTCACTCCAGAGCACTTACACGATACAACACCTTGTTTTTTAGGAAGCAAGGAGGAGATAGATTTTGTCAGAAGTCATTGAGAATACAGAAATAGCACTAAGGGATTTAAAAGAATGCCAAACTCAACATAGCATCTCTAGTTGTGAATTCTGCAAAGAAGCATCAAGATGTGAAAAAAAAGAAAATTTTGAACAAATGGTAATTTTAAATCTTCAAGAAAATACTAAAACCTTGCAAGAATGTCAAAGAGAGCAAAATTTTTCAAGCTGTTTGCTTTGTCAAAAAGTTTTAAATTGCGCCACAAGGAATCGCTATGTTAATGCGGTTTATTTAAGTATGAATAAAGGAAACGGAGGAAATTTTGAATTCTAAATTTTATGTAACAACCCCGATTTATTATGTTAATGATGTCCCTCACATTGGACATGCTTATACAACAATTATCGCAGATACTTTAGCACGATACCACCGAATACAAAACAAAGAGGTTTGGTTTCTAACAGGCACCGATGAACACGGACAAAAAATTCAACAATCTGCAGAAAAAAACAATAAAAACCCCAAAGAATATGTAGATGAAATTTCTGCAAAGTTTAAGAATCTTTGGGATAGTTTTGATATTAGCTATGATGCCTTTATCCGCACAACAGATTCTTACCACAAAGAGAGTGTAAGAAATGTATTTTCTAAAATGTTTAAAAAGGGGGATATTTACAAAGGTGAATATGAAGGGAATTATTGCATTTCTTGTGAATCTTTTTTCGCAAAATCTCAACTTATTAACCAAAAAAATTGCCCTGATTGTGGAAAAGAAACAACTCTTTTGAAAGAAGAAAGTTATTTTTTCAAATTAAGTGCTTATGAAGATAAGTTATTACAATGGATTGAATCTAACCCTAACTGCATTCTGCCAAAAATGCGTCGCAATGAAGTCATTAATTTTATCAAAGAAGGTTTAGAGGATTTATCAATCACACGAACTAGCTTTGATTGGGGTATTAAGCTACCTAGTGAAATTGGAGGCAATGATTCTAAATTTGTCATGTATGTATGGCTTGATGCATTGGTTAATTATCTTAGTGCCTTAGGCTATGAAAACTCCAAAGAAAACAAAATGGAATTTTGGCCTGCAAATTATCATCTTGTTGGTAAGGATATTTTGAGATTCCACGCGGTGTATTGGCCAGCATTTTTGATGAGCTTAGAGTTGCCTTTGCCAAAGCATATTGCTGCGCATGGTTGGTGGACTAAAGAGGGTGCAAAGATGAGCAAAAGCGTTGGCAATGTTGTCAATCCAAGAGAAGTTGTTGATTCTTATGGTATGGATTGTTTTAGGTATTTTGTATTGCGTGAAGTGCCTTTTGGACAAGATGGAGATTTCTCACAAAAAGCCCTAATCGAAAGATTCAATGCTGATTTGGGAAATGATTTAGGCAATCTTTTAAATCGCCTTTTGGGAATGGGAGCAAAGTATTTTAATAATTCTTTACAAATTGATTCTAAAAGCTACCAAGAATCTTTTGCAACTGAATCTGCGACAATAAAAACAATCTTAGGAAATCTTGAAAATTTTATGAGTGAAGTGCAGATTCATCGTTATTTAGAAGAGTTATGGAAAATTTTTAGCCTAGGTAATGGAATCATTGCCAAAAAAGAGCCATGGAAGCTCATCAAAGAACAAAAAGAACAAGAAGTAGCAGAACTTTTGATGTTTATTGCTAATCTACTCATCAAAGGCGCATTGTGTTTATATCCTTGTATGCCTGATTCTGCAGAGAAAATTTTAAGTGTTTTTGGACTTAGAGCTAGTGCGCAAAACTACTCTGATTTTATCTTAAATGATAAAATCTTAAGCCAAGTCTCCCTAAACCCTATCCCAGCGCTTTTCCCAAAAATTGAAGAAATCCCTACAGAAACAAAAGAAGCAAATCCTAAAATTAGCGATAAATCAGCACCCAAAGAAACCCTAGAACCTCTGACAATAGAAAACCCTATTTCAAAAGAAGATTTCACCAAAGTAGAAATCAAAATAGGAACAATCATAGAAGCAGAAACTTTGCCAAAAAGCGAAAAACTCTTAAAGCTGAAAGTAGATCTAGGAGAAAGTCGTGCAAGACAAATCTTAGCAGGAATAAAAGCCTATTACACTCCACAAGACTTAATAGGTAAGCAAGTTTGTGTGTTAGCAAATCTAAAACCCGCTAAACTAATGGGAGAAATTAGCGAGGGAATGATTTTGGCTGCTAAAGATAGCGAGGGATTGTCTTTTATTATGCCACAAAACCCAAGAAAAAATGGAACTCAAATTACTTAAAGGATTGTCGTGAAGAAAAAAGGAGTCCAAATTAGCGTTAATGAAATTGTTGAAGTTGCATTTGGAACACTTTTAAATCAGCCTAGCATTTCATTTTTTAGCCAAATTTGCGATGATGTAGAAAAGGTCAAAAAGGGTGATTTATTTGTTGTCAAAGATTCAAAAGACATTCAAAAGGCTATTGAATTAGGCGCCTTTGGAATTCTCTTTAGTGGAGAAATTGCCATGGGAGATTCAGAAGTTGCTTGGATTAGCGTAGAAAACCTAGAAGAATCACTCTTAAGAATCTTAAGGCATTATTTGATTATCAATAATAAAATTTTATATTCGCTAAGCAATGAAGAATATGAATTAAGCCATCAAATTTTAGTCCGCAAAAAAGATTTTGCATATTGCGAGGGATCTTTGGTAGAACTTATTTCTTTTGCGCTTGGAAGTGGGGAATTTGCATACATTCTCTATCACAATCAAGACAAAATAAAATTTGAAAAACTTCCACAATTACACCAAGAAATTAAAACCTTTGATTCTCAAAAAATACCCGATGAATCACTGCCCTTTGTTACAAATTCTTTCTCACTTTTTGGAATTAAAATTTTCTATCAATCCATAGATTACACCCTACCTTTGCCAAAGCTATTTATTCAGCCATTAGCAAGAGTGATAAAGTTTGCAGAAGAACATTGTCTTAATGTGGATTTAGAAAAATTAGAAGGAATCTCAAGCTTTAAGCCTTTATATTTAGATGAAAGGGGATTTATCTCAAAACCTGGTGCTACTAATAAAGTGGTGCTAACTTGCACAGAGATTCATCTCTATGAGCAATTTTTGGCATATTTTAGTATGTATGCCAAATGGGCAAAGTTAATGCTTTTTATTCCCAAAATCTATCAAGAGCTTTTTATGCCTTATGCAGAAGTTAAGACTTATACAAATAAACAAGAGTTATTTTCTTTGGTTTTGACGCAAAAATATAATTTTGCCTTAGTATTTGGCGTTGATTTTAGGGAATTTGAAGAGCAATTTAGCGCCCAAGAAAAAGAGCAAAGCTTATTTGATTTAATTGATGAAGAAAAAAATTAATAAAAGGATGAAAATGAAAATAGCAATACCTGTTTATGATGAAAATTTAAAAATCTTTGGAAATACAGGACATACTCCTTTCTTTGCAGTTTTTGAACAAAAGGGAAATGGTATGTTTAAGCATTTTGAATTATTAGATTTGCGCAAGAATCCACGCGGAAATATCCAAGCAAGCGAGGGTTGCTCACACAAAGATGAGGATATGAGCAAGGAAGAACAAATAGCACACAAGTTAGAGCACAATGTGCTAGGCGAGATCATCAGGGATTGCCAAGTAGTTTTGGTTAAAAAAGCTTGTAAAAATACTGCAAAAGTATTTCAAGAATGCGGAATTAAGATTTGCAAAGTTGAGCTTGATTGCCAAAATGCAAAAGATTCTTTTAAATATCTCAAATAACTACAAATTTTACTTAACTTTTAAATAATGGAACACCTTTTGCTTTTTTGGCATAAAGATTGCTAAAAAGGAGCGAAAGTGCAAGGTGGCTATTATAGTTCAGTAGGCGGAATGGTAACGCAAATCAACCGCCTAGATGTCATAGCAAACAATATTGCAAATGCCAATACGACTGGATTCAAGCGCGATGATGTTGTGATTGGGGATTTTATGCGACTTTATGAACAACATAAAGAATTCTTACCCATCAAAGATCATACCAAAGATGCAGCAAAGTTTTACAATCGCTCATTAAATCGTGTCCCACAAATCGTAGAGGAATTTACCGATAGGAGCGTGGGCGGAATCGCACAAACAGATAACACTTTTGATTTTGCGCTAAGTCGTGAAAATGCGTATTTTATGGTTGAAACTCCAGAGGGAATCAGATTTACGCGTGATGGCTCTTTTGTTTTAAATCAAGAGGGGCGACTAGTCAATAAAGAAGGTCATGCCATCCTGCCACGAGAATATATTGAATCACCCCAATATATTGAAATTATCGATGGATACCAAATAGAAGTTGATAAAAATGGGAATATCTACAATCGCTCTTTAAACAATCAAGAATTAAATGAAACCTTATTAACTGCCAATATCGCAGTTGTTTCTTTTGAAAATCCAAAATTCCTTCAAAAAATCGGAGATAATCTCTACAAATACCCCAATGAAAGAATGAATGAGATGGAAGTTTTAGAAAGAAGCGGAGCAGTTAGACAAGGCTATTTAGAAAAAAGCAATATTAATGTGGTTTATGAAATGACAGGCTTAATTGAAACTAATCGCTTAGTAGAAGCCTATTCTAAAGTGTTAAAAACCCATATGGATGAACTCAATACAGAAGCTATTACAAAATTAGCAGCAAAAGCATAAAAGGATAAACAATGATGCGAGCATTATACACAGCAACAACAGGAATGCTAGGACAACAATTACAAATTGATGTTACTTCAAACAATATTTCCAATGTTAATACTTTTGGCTACAGAAAAGAAAGAGCAGAATTTGCAGACTTGCTCCACCAAGTATTACAATATGCAGGTTCTAGCACTTCAGAGACAACACTATCGCCAACAGGCATTGAAGTAGGACTTGGTGTGCGTCCTACTTCAGTCCAAAAGATTTTCTCACAAGGTAACTTCAAAGAAACAGAAAACAACTTGGATATTGCCATTACCGGAAATGGATTCTTTCAAATTGAACTCCCAGATGGCACCATAGCTTACACAAGAGATGGTTCTTTTAAGCTTGATGATGAAGGAAATGTTGTCAATTCTCAAGGCTACTTACTTGTGCCAAATATTACCATTCCAGATGATGCAACACAAGTCAATATTGGAACAGATGGCACTGTGAGTGTGGTGCAAGGTAATGCAACAGAAGTTAATGAATTAGGACAAATTGAAACGGTGAATTTTATCAACCCTGCTGGTTTGCACGCACTTGGAGATAATTTATATCTTAATACCAATGCTTCAGGAGATCCAATTGTTGGAACACCAGGCTTAAATGGCTTTGGTCAGCTAAGGCAAGGATTTGTAGAAACAAGCAATGTAAAGCTTGTAGAAGAAATGACGGATTTGATTGTGGGGCAAAGAGCTTATGAAGCAAACTCAAAGTCAATCCAAACAGCAGATTCAATGCTACAAACAGTTAATCAGCTCAAGCGTAACTAATAAAAATACTTAAACTATTTAAGGTGAAATAACCTTTTGGGTTAATTCATCTAAGCAATCTCTCTTTAAAAAATTCAAATAATTTTATTTTTGCAAAAATGGTATTTTTAAAAAACCATTTTTATAAGAATCTAAGATTATCACCTTGTAAATAATTCTTAAGATTTAAGCCATTAACACATTTTGTTTAAACAATTGGAATGCTATTTGCTTTTATATTTTGAATTAATTTATTTCAAGGAGTTTTTATGAGCATTTTCAATTTTAGCCAAGCTCGCGGTTTAGCTCAAGAAGCTTTAGATTATCGCTCCTTAAGACGCGATATAATCGCTGGAAATATCGCTAATGCCTCTACTCCTATGTATCGCCCAAAAGACATTAATTTTGAGCAAATGATGGCAAACAAAGCCGATGAAATCTTCAATCGCAGTAGAAAAATGGAATTAGACTTGGCTTTAACTAATCCTAATCATCTCTTGCCCCTAGAAGATCTAGACAAGAATCGTTCAACCTTTTTCTATCGTGATGGGCATTTAGCTAGAAATGATGGAAATAGCGTAGATTTAGATATTGAAACAAGCGAAATGGCAAAAAACGATATTATGTATCAAGCTTTGGTGGGTGCTCTAAGGAAACAAGGTGGGATTTTCTCTAATGCTATTGATTCAACAAAAAATATATAAGGGGGCAGTAAATGTTTTTATCTAGTTTTGATATTAGCGGTTATGGTTTATCTGCACAACGACAAAGGGTCAATCTAATCTCAAGCAATATTGCTAATGCAAACACTACAAGAACTGATGAGGGAGGACCTTATAGAAGGCGTGAATTGATTTTAAAAGCATTCGATTTTGATAAAGTTTTGAATCAAAAGTATGAAAAAAGCAATAATTTGCTAAAATATGAAGATCCATTGGATGAAATGGATAGTTTTAATGAGCAAAGAGAACCAAAACCTGCACTAATGAGCGTTTATGTGGATAAAATTGTCCGAGATGATTCACAACCAAAGATGAAATACGAGCCAAGTCATCCAGATGCAAACTCAGAAGGCTATGTGGCTTATCCAAATATCAATCCTGTCGTGGAAATGGCGGATTTGATTGAAGCTACAAAAGCTTATCAAGCCAATGTAGCAGCTTTTCAAAGTGCAAAAAATATGGCAAACAATGCGATCTCTATGTTCCAGGCATAAAGGATCATAAATGGAAATTAACAAATATGGAATAGACGCAGAAAAAATCAACTCCCAGCTTAAAGATGTCCCAAATTTATCGCCAAATCATAATTTAAACCCCCCAAGCAAAAGCTTTGGGAATATGCTAAAAGATGCTTTTGAAGAAGTAAATGAACGACAAAAAACGACTGAACAAGCAATAACAGATATGGCAACAGGACAGATAAAAGACATTCATCAAGCTGCTATTGCCATAGGTAAGGCTGAAAATAGTATGAAACTTATGCTTGAGGTGAGAAACAAAGCCATTAGCGCTTATAAAGAATTAATTAGAACACAAATTTAATGAATGATGCAGAATCTAAAAAAGCAGGTAAAATCCTGCTTATTTTCTTGATGATTGTAGGTGGATTCTGCATTTTTTTAGGCACAACCTTTTATCATATCTTTGCAGACAGAAAACTTCCAAATCTCCAAGCCAAACGTGTTGAAAATGCCATTAGGGGTTCAATTTATAGTAGCGATGGCTTTGTCCTAGCTTCAAGCAAAAAGGTTTATAAAGCTGTTGTTAATACTTACAATATTGATCCCCAAAAAAAAGATTTATTTGTAAATCTCTTTAGTATTTATAGCCAAATTCCTAAAAATGAAATTATCCATAAGCTACAAGAAAAAGGCAATGTTGTCTTGTCTTATGAAATTGATTCAAAAACAGCAAGTTATCTTAAACAGCTTAATATTAAACTCAATGCCCTTGATGTTTTTCGTTCCTATGAAAATGAAAATGGATATGTTTTTAAATACGGCTTATCAGTAGTTGAGAGCGGAGAATCGCGAGATTATCTCTACAATGATACAATGGAGCCTATTTTAGGCTATATCAATAAACAAAACGAAAGAGATTTTACACTTGTCAATGGAGTAAAAGGGATTGAAAAAAACTTCAATGAAGAGTTAAAACCTTTGAACGATTTATTAATCACTGGGGAACGCGATATTAGCTTTAATGTTATATTAAACAAAAATTCCACTTTTTTGGACAGAAAAGATGGATATAATGTTGTTTCAAGCATTCCTTTGAAATTGCAAAAAAAAGTTGAACGAATCATTGATGAAAATCAACAACAACTAAATGCCAAAGAAATTATCGTGGGGATTATGGAAAGCAAAAGTGGCAAGATTCTAAGCCTTGCAAGTAGCGCTAGATTTAATCCTAATGCTATTACCAAAAATGATTATCCAAATCTCAATGCAAGTGCGGTTGAATATTCCTATGAACCAGGCAGTATCATCAAGCCAATTATTTATTCAATCTTGCTAGATAAGAATCTTATTAACCCTAATGAAAAAATATTTTTAGAAGATGGGCGCTATAAACTGCGTAATTTTTATATCACAGATACACGAAAACTAGGGGAAGTAAATCTTGAAGATATTTTATTATATTCAAGCAATATTGGTATGGCAAAAATCTCTCAACGCCTCAATCCAGAGGAATATTATGACAATCTACAGGCTTTTGGGTTTGGCAAAAAGAGCGGAATTGATTTGCCCTATGAAAAAACCGGAACAATCCCAGAAATCAGCCGTTTAAGAAGCGAAGTTTATAAAGCCACTGCTGCTTATGGATATGGCTTGAGGACAACCTTTATTCAAATGCTCAAGGCTTATAATATCATTGTAAATCACGGCGTTGCTTACACACCCTACTTGGTAGAATACCTTTATGACTCTAAAGGAAACCGCTATAAACTCAAACACGGAGATCCCATTAGAGTTATCCGCAGTGATACAGCCAAAAAAGTCAAGGAAACACTCATCAAAGTTGTTACTCAAGGAGGAGGAAAAAGGGCACAAGTTGCGGGTGTTGTTATAGGGGGGAAAACAGGGACAGCCCATATTGCACAAGGCGGACAATATGTGCGCAAATACAATAGCTCTTTTTTTGGATTTGTTAGAGATAAAAATGAGAAAGAATACACTATTGGAATTTCTGTTTTTGAACCCAATGAAAAAAAGGCTTACTTTGCCGCAACAACAGCAATACCACTTTTTAAACAAGTTGTAGAATTGCTAATCAAAGAAAATTATCTCCAAGCAGAAGTAACAAAGTAATTTGACATTATTGGTCTTTTAGTAAAATTACTATAAAATAAAAATAAAGTTTAAAAACAATAATCTCAAAAAATGAGCAACGATGGAAAAAAAGATTTTTGGAACATCCCTAGAAGCAAAAACTAGAGTATTAGTCTTTAATATCGCCTGTGGATTGCTTTCTTTAGCGGTTATTTCCTATGTGTTTTTCTATAGCTTAAAATACGATTACAACACACTTTTTGCCGAGCACCATCAGTCTCTTGTTGAACTTGAAGAGTTGCGACAGATTCTAAATAACATAGAAAATCACTCAAACAACACAACACTTAGCCAATCTCAAATTTCCAAACTGCAAGATGAAATCAAAAAACATTGGGATTCATACAAAGCAAATGAAACCAAAAACTCCCAAAGAAACGATTTGATTTTATTGGCGCTGAGGATTTATGATTTTTTTGACAAACACAACACTATTTTAAAAGAAAAAGAGAAGCTGCTAAACAAACAAAGAGATTTTAACAAGCTTGATTCAAGCATTCAAATCTTTTTAAAGAATCTAAACATGCTCAAAGAAAATCCATTTGATTTTAAAAATCAAATCGTAATTTTAAATCAAGACATTTCCAATATCATTCTAAGTAGCCTTAATCTTGTGGAAATTAAAAAAGATAGAAATAGCGCACTGCATAATCTCTTACACATTTTGGTTTTAGCAATTATGTGCCTTATTGTGATAATTACAATACTACTTAGCCACCTAGTTTTGAGCAATATCAAGCATCTCCATAGCACTCTGGAAGCTAAAATCAAAGAAAAAACCAAAGAATTGCAAGATTTAAATGATTCCTTGCAAGAAACTATCAAAAAAGAAGTTTTAGAAAGTCGCAAAAAAGATCAAATTATGTATCAACAAGCAAGACTTGCGAGTATGGGAGAAATGATAGGAAACATTGCCCACCAATGGAGACAACCGCTTAATGCACTAATGCTCCTAATCCAAGCCTTTAAGGTAAAATCACAAAATGGCAAACTCACGCCAGAATTTATCAACACACAAGTCAATGATGGCTTAAAGATTGCAAAGAAAATGTCTCAAACTATTGAAGATTTTAGAAACTTTTTTCACTCTTCAAGTTGCAAAGAATTTTTTGATTTAAAAGAAAATATTGAAGATTCTGTGTCTTTGGTTGAAATCTTTTTAAAACAAAATGAAATAGAACTTAGTATTGAATGTCCAGAAAATATTGTGGTTTATGGATATAAAAGCTCTTTTTCTCAAGTCTTGCTAAATCTCATTAAAAACTCTGAAGATGTCTTAAAAGAACGCCAAATCACACCTGCTAAAATTAGAATCTCTGCCTATATAAATCAATCTGAAAGCACACAAGAAGGTAAAAAACAAGAAGAATTTGTGCAAATACTTTTTATGGATAATGGTGGTGGGATTAGACTAAAAGATATTCAAAAAATCTTTGAACCCTATTTTACCACCAAACACAAATCCGTTGGAACAGGAATTGGGCTTTATATGTCTAAGCAAATTATTGAAAAGCAAATGCAAGGAAGTATTGAAGCTAAAAATGTTAGATGGAATCTAGATGCCAAGCTCTCTCCTGCAATAGAATGTTTGCAAGACTGCTCTAGTGAAAATAGTCAATGCGGAGCATTATTTATCATTACCATACCACTTAAGAGTGAAGAATAGGAGGAAAAATGCTATCAAAAAATGATGAAGTTATGATAAAAAAAATCAAAGTTTTGTATGTTGAAGATGAAGAAGATATTTTGAAATTTGCCTCTATGGTGCTAGAAGATTATGTTGATAAGCTTTTTATTGCTCGCAATGGCAAAGAAGCACTAGAGATTCTCAAGCAAGAGGATATTGATTTAATTATTACTGATATTTTAATGCCCAAACTCAATGGAATTGACTTAATTAGAGAAATCAAAAAAAATCCTTTATGGGATATTGCAGTGATTGTAGCAACAGCCCATACTGAAACGCAATATCTATTGGACTGTATTGAACTTAAGGTTGATGGCTATATTTTAAAACCTATTGATGTAGAAGAGCTTTTAAAGACGATTCTAAAAGCGGTATTACCAAAATTCCAAGCCAATGAATTGCAAGCTAAAAATATTCTTTTAAATGCCATTTCAGTTTTTGTTGGTGGCAAAAAAATAGAAATCATTAAATACCTCATTGAAAACAGCGATTCAGAAAATATCTTTTATGGATCTTATGAAGACATTGTTCAGGAGCTTAGCGTGAGCAAACCAACGGTGGTAAAAACCTTTAGACAGCTTATCGATACAGGACTTTTAATCCGCCTAAAAAATAAAATTTACAAGATTCAACCAGACATTTCCCATTATAAAGAGTAATTTAATAAGCATCAGAGGGGATTTGTTGTAGAATCACTATTTATTTTCTAAAATGGGCAAGATATGGAACATAATGAAGCTTTAGCCTTGAAATATCGTCCAATGGACTTTGATGAGCTAGTTGGGCAAGAATCAGTTAGCCGCACTCTCTCTTTGGCTTTAGAGAGCAAAAGATTATCTCATGCTTATTTATTTTCAGGACTTAGAGGAAGTGGAAAAACTTCAAGTGCTAGAATTTTTGCGCGCGCTTTACAATGTGAAAAAGGACCAAAAGCAAAACCTTGTGGTGTTTGTGCAAATTGTATTGCAGCAAACCCTCACAAAATGCGTCATATTGATATTATTGAGCTTGATGGAGCTTCTAGTCGCAAAATCGATGATATTAGAGATTTAATTGAACAAACCAAATATCATCCTAATATGGGGCGATATAAAATCTTTATCATCGATGAAGTGCATATGCTTACCAAAGAAGCCTTTAATGCACTACTAAAAACCCTAGAAGAACCTCCAGAATATGTTAAATTTATCCTAGCCACCACCGATCCTTTGAAACTGCCTGCGACTATTCTTAGTCGCACACAGCATTTTAGATTCAAAAGAATCTCTGAAAAAAATATTTTTGAGCATTTAAAAAATATTTTACACAAAGAAAATATCACCTATCAAGACGAAGCACTTAATATGTTAATCCGCAGCGGATCTGGCTCTCTAAGAGATACTTTAACGCTACTAGATCAAGTTATTATCTATTCTAACTACAATATCACCTCTGATTCTTGTGCCAATATGCTTGGGCTTATTAATCCCCAAAGTCTTAATATACTTTTTGAAGAGATTTTTCAAAAAGACAAAGAATCGCTACTTAAACACATTGAAGGATTTTCTGAATACGAATGCGAAATGCTTTTAGATGAAATGGCAATCTTTTTAAAAGAAAAACTTCTAAGGGGCGAGGATACGCGCTATAGTGCAACAATTATTGATCGATTCTTTCGAATCATCACCCAAGCTAAAGAACTTTTGTCTTTAGGAAGTAATGATAGTTTTGTGCTTACTTTATCCATCTTTAAAATGCTTGAAGCCCTAAAGATTCAAGAGATTGACAAAGCCATTGAAATGCTAGAAAAAGGACTAACACTCCCTAGCAAAGAAAATCAAGCCAAAGACCAACCAAAAACCCCAGAGCAACCCCTTAAAATCACTCAAACTAATCCAACAATCACTGAAATTCAAGCTCAATCTTCCAATCAAACTCACATAAGCAATTTCAATCCCGCACAAAAAGGTGAGGATTTGTTTGCCTTACTAGTGCAAAAAATTTATGAAAGGAATTTTGAATTAGGGGAAATTTTTGAAAAAAATATTCATTTTGTCTCTTATGAAAATGGGGTTTTAGTTTGGGAAACCACTGCTCAAGATTCCGATAAAGAACGGCTAAAAAATAGCTACACTAATATCATTAAAGGATTTGTTCTAGAAATTTTTGGGATACAAACTCAAATCAAACCTGTCATCAAAGAACCAAAAATTTCCCAAACACCTTTAACCAGCACACAAGAATCAGAACCAAAGCAACAAGCACAAAATATTTCTGATTCTAATGATGCACAAGATTCTAATCCCGCAAAACCTAATTCCACAGAATCATCAAAATCAAATACCACATTAAATACCCCTAAAACAACCATACAATCCACAGAAGCACAGCCCACTCACAAAAGCATTCAAGATGAAGTTAATGAAGCCTTAGGGCTTCCTATTTTACAAGAAGCAAGGCAACTCTTAGAAATCAAGCAAATCAAAGTTCGCCCCAAAAACGGAGAATAAATGAAAAGCTTAGTTTTAGATGAGAATTCACTTCACCAATTATGCGAGACTTTGGATCTAAAAAATCAACGCGGTATTTATTTGTTAAAAGGAGATTTAGCCAGTGGAAAAACCACTTTAGTTAAAGCAATGGTGCAATATTTGGGCAATTCTAGCGTGGTTACTTCGCCTACTTTTTTATTGGCGCAAGATTATGGAGAGGGAATCTATCATTATGATATTTATCAAAAGAATCTAGAAGAGCTTTTAGAAATCGGATTTTTAGAAGAGCTTGAAAAAGAGGGTTGGCATTTTATAGAATGGGGTGATGAAAAATTAGCTAAAATATTAAAACAAATTGGTATGGATTTTAAAAGCATTGAAATCCTTCCAAAACAACACTTAAGGGAATATAGAATTGATGCATAAGCTAGAAGCAAAAAACTTAGTTAAAATTATCAAAAAAAATAAGATTATTTCTGATATTTCTATGGAAGTAAGAAGTGGCGAAGTTGTCGGTCTTTTAGGACCAAATGGCGCAGGAAAAACAACAAGCTTTTATATTATTTGTGGGCTTTTGTTGCCAAGTAGCGGAAAGGTCTTTTTTGACAACAAAGACATTACAGGACTAAGTTTGCATAAGCGCTCTCAATTAGGGATTGGTTATTTACCCCAAGAATCAAGTGTTTTTAAAGATCTAAGTGTTGAAGAGAACCTAATGATTGCCGCTGAAATTTGCTTAGACAGCGAAAAGGAACGCTACAAACGCACCGAAGAATTATTAGAAGAATTTAATATTGAACCCATTCGCAACAGAAAAGGTGTTAATCTAAGTGGTGGAGAGCGGAGACGCGTGGAGATTGCTAGAGCGCTGATTAAAAAGCCAAAATTCATCTTGCTTGATGAGCCTTTTGCAGGAGTAGATCCCATTGCTGTTTTAGACATTCAAAACATTATCAAAAAACTTTTAAATTTTGGCATTGGTGTTTTGATTACTGATCACAATGTCCGAGAAACGCTAAGTGTGTGTCATCGCGCCTATGTAATCAACAAAGGAATGTTGCTTGCTAGTGGAAATTCAAATGAAATCTATGAAAATGAACTCGTAAGAAGACATTATTTGGGAGATCATTTTAAGGTATGAAATTAAGAACCCAAACTTCCGCTACTCTAAAAACAAAACTTTCCTCTACACTAAAAAGTTGGCTACCCATACTCCAAAGTAGCACTCTAGAGCTAGAAGAAACACTAGGAGAATTTGCAAAAGAAAATCCCTATGTTGAAATCAAATCAGCAATGGCAACTGACTTTTCCTCTGAAAGAAAAAAACGTAAAGAGGGACCAAGAGGGCTTAGGAGCGTTGAAAATGATGGAATTGAGAGATTTTGCATTCAAGAAGAAAGTCTAGAAGAAATGCTAAAATCCCAAATAGTTCCACCCCTATTTCCTACAAAAACTTCACAAGCTATTGCTGAAAAAATCATCGAAAATCTAAATGAAGAGGGGTATTTTGATGGCGATAAAGAAAAAATTGCCAAGGAATGCCAAAGCAATAGCCTAGAAGTTGAAAAGATTCGCAGGCGATTTGCTTATTTAGATCCTGCAGGAATCGCAGCTGAAAATCTCATAGAATCTTTTTATTTTCAATTAGAGAATATGGATGTTGCTGATTCTATTTATAGTGTGTGTTTGAAGCTTATTGGCGATTTAGAAAATCACACAAAATACAAAGAAGACAAAAACTATACTCAAGCAATGCGTGTAATTTCCAGCTTTAAAAACCCTCCTGCTTTAGATTTTTATCAAAAAGAAGCAGCTATTATTCCAGATATTTTAGTGATTCAAGAATTAAATAATATTCAAGTTCAAATCAATGAAAAATACTATCCAAGCATTGAAATTGAAACACAAAAAAAAGATTCCAAAGAAAAAATCAAAGATGAATTTATAAAAAGCAAAATTAAAGATGCTAGAGATTTAGTGGATGCTCTAGAAATGCGCAAAGCCACACTCTATAAAATAGGCTTAATGATTGTGGAATATCAATATGACTTTTTTATGGGCGGAGAAATAAAGCCTATGAAGCTAAAGGATTTAGCAGAGGAATTTGGGCATGCACCAAGCACAATTTCTAGAGCCATTTCAAATAAATTTTTAGAATGTGCTAGAGGAATTTTTCCCCTAAGGAATTTCTTTGCCACAGCCCTAGATGAAGACACTTCTAATACCACAATCAAAGAATTTGTAAGCGAACTTATCAAAAATGAAAACAAGCAAAAACCCCTTAGCGACAATAGAATCTTAGAACTCATTGAACAAAAATTTAATCTCAAAATTGTGCGAAGAACGATTACAAAATATCGCGCACAACTCAACATAGCAAGCTCTAGCGAACGCAAAAAACTTTATAAAATATCTCTTAATTCACATTGACTTTAGGTTTGTATTTTATACTTCTGCTACAAAAAAATTATAAGGAGCTTAACATGAAAGCAAAAACCATAATTTCTATTTTAGTTGGCACAGCCTTAAGTGCTTCTATAGCCTTAGCAGCAGATTTTTCAAAAAAGAGCAATGATGAACTCATCAATCTTTCAGGAAAAGTAACTCCAAAAGACTATCCAGATTATAAAATGGAGATTCACAAAAGAATACAAAAAATGACACTCAAAGAGGGTAGAGATTTTAGGAAACAATTAGGAGACAAAAGACAAAGCGTTTATGAGCAAATGACATTAAAAGAATACAGAGAATATCAAGATGCAATCGCTAAAGAAACAGCTAAAAGAATCGATTCAATGAGTGAAAAAGAAGCCTATGAAAGTGGGCTATTAAGAAAATACCACAAAAATCAATGTAAAGGCAACAGGGGACCAAATAGGGGTGATTACCCAAATAGGGGATATAAAGAATGTCCAATTGGTCCAAGACCATAAATCTTGCGCAACGCTTTAGTTGCGTAAGCAAAGGAGATAAATGAGCGCAAAAATATTGCTATTAGAAGATGATATGGCATTACAAGAAATTATTGCGGAATGCCTTAGTGAAGAGGGCTATGAAGTAGTTTGTTGTAATGATGGGATAGAAGCATCTAATAAAGCATATGAAGAAAATTTTGATTGTTTATTGCTTGATGTGATGGTCCCCAATATAAATGGATTTGAAACCCTAAAAAATATTCGCAAAAGTGGCAAACAAACACCTGCGATCTTTATTACCGCCTTAAATAGCATTAAAGATTTGGAAGTGGGTTTTAAAAGCGGTTGTGATGATTATTTGCGCAAACCCTTTGAACTTTCAGAATTGCTTTTGCGCTTAGAAGCATTGCTTAAGCGGAGTAATCGTATTAATTTATATGACTTTGAAAATGGTTATAGCTTTGATTGCAAAGAAGGAATTTTATATTTCGAGGGAAAACCTTATAGATTATCTAACAAAGAGCGAGAATTACTCAAAATCCTTTTGGTTAATGAAAATCACTTTGTCCCATTAGAAGAAATTTTTAATACCCTTTGGGACTATGGAGAAGAACCAAGCGAACTTAGTTTGCGTGTGTATATCAAAAATTTACGACAAATTGTAGGAAAAGATAATATTCTTACGCGCAGGGGCGAAGGGTATTGCTATAGAAAGTCTATCCAATGAATGAAAGCAGAAAAATTGCCTTAAAAATTAGCTTACTTTACACCATTACAAGTTTTATTTTTTTAATTGTTGTGTTTTATGGTTGGTATCAAAAAGAAAAACAATCTCTTATTGAAGAAAGAACACTACAACTCCGAGAATTGGCACATAATCTAGCAATATATCTACAAGAAAAATCGCAAACAAAGCCCAACGATCTCCTTCAATTATTACAAGAAAGTGCTAAAGAATTAGACATTTCTTTTTCTTTAAATAAAGAAAATGGAGAAGTGATTTTTAGTGCATTAAAAAATCCTATCACCAAAAGGGATTTTAGGAATCTTTTAACAAGAAAAGGAACTCCTATTAATCTCAAAAAAAATCACAAATACGCTGATAAAATCATCATCATTGAAGACAATGTTTATTTGGTAACCCAAAGAATGGGGGGAAGATTTTGGCGCTTAGTAAATTTAGAACTTCACAAAAAAAATTTACACAATCAGCCTTATTGGCGTGATGATTTTTTTATGATTATCCAAGATAATGGTATTTTAAGAGAGATTCACACTCTGTGGTTGTTAATTGGTGGAAGTTTTTTATTAGCTCTTTTTGGAATGAGCGTAATAGCTTATTTCTTAGTTCGTTTAAGCCTAAAGCCCTTAGAAGAAAAAATAGAAATTCTTAATCGTTTTATCAAAGATTCTACGCATGAAATCAACACCCCCTTAAGCATTATTCTAATGAGTATTGAGAGAATCAAAAAAGAAAATCTTAAAGAACAAGATTTGCAGAAATTACAACGAATCAAAATGGCAGCCAACACACTAGAGCAAATTTATCAAGACTTAGTTTTTTATAATTTTTCTCATATTCAAGAAAATAGCCTAGAAGAAATCGCTATGGATTGCTTATTAAAAGAAAGAATTTCTTATTTTGAACCCTTTTATAAGAAAAAAAATATCACCATAACCCTAAAAACAAATCAAAGCCTATTAAAAGCAAATAAGAATCGCATTATTAGAATGGTGGATAATTTGCTAGATAACGCCCTTAAATACACCTATAATGGCGGAAATGTGGAAGTAATCATAGATAAAAATACTTTAATTATCAAAGACAATGGCTGTGGAATACCCAAAACACACCTAAAGCGCATTTTTGAGCGATATTATCGCTACAATAAAGATCAGGGTGGATTTGGAATAGGATTGGCACTTGTTAAAAAGATTTGCGATTCTTATAAAATAGACATTCAATGCCAAAGTATAGAAAAAAAAGGAACAACTTTTATCCTAAAATGGTAAGAAACAAAAAAATCTTGTAAAGTTTGCACAAGCTAAATAAAATTTAGCTATAATCCATGTTTTAATCAAGAAGGTTGGTAGATGCTAAATAAAATCATTGAAAATGCCTTCAAACAGGCAATAGAAGACACTTTAGATAAGACACCCCAAGTTGCAAATGAAAAGCTACTTGAAGGTTTTTTATCTAGCATTGATGTTATGTATGATGATGGAGAGAAAACCACTATTACTTTTATTAGCACAAAAGAATTTTTAGAGATTTTTGGTGGCGGATTGTTGGGGGAAGAAGAGTTTGATGAATTAACCCTAAAAGATTTATCTCAAGAACTTGCCAATCTCACCATCGGACTAGCCAAAGTTTTAGCAGTTACTGAGGGAGTGAAATTTAACATCTCAACTCCAAAAGTTTATGGCTATGGAGAATTTAAAGATTCATCTACTAAAAGCCTTAATTTTACCCTAGAGGGCACAAAATGCTCCCTTTTTATCCATATTTAAAATAAAGCAGAGAAAATGCCAGCAGATGAATTTACTTTAGCCAAGATACAAGCGCCAAAACAAGAAGATTTAGCTCGTTATCTTGAAGGAATCATAAATAACTATGGCGGATTGCTAGATATGAAAGTATCCTTTCATGCCGAGCTTGGATCTGCAAAGATTCCACTCTTAGAGATTCTACGCTTTGAAAAAGGCTCTATTATTGATTTGCAAAAACCAGCAGGAGAGAGTGTAGAGATTTATATTAATGGCAGAATCGTAGGCAAAGGTGAAGTTATGGTTTATGAAAAGAATCTTGCTATTAGGGTAAATGAAATTTTAGATTCTAATGCCATTATTTATTATCTCACAAGAGAAAGTATTAGCGCGGTATGAAAATATTATTTTGGATTTTATTTTGCCTATCTATTAACCTAGCACAAGACAAAGCAGAATCAACCAAAATCTTAGGAGAAAGCAACAAAACTTTTCCCTTTGAAATGGCTAAGTCGCCTTTGGAGAGTATTAATGTGTTTCAATATAGTGGCGTGATTCTTATTTTAGTCGGACTTCTAGTGTTGCTATGGTATGTTCGCAAAAGAGTTTATTATAAAGACAACAATAACTTTTTGGATTTTTTCAAAAAAAATCCAAAGGATTTTCCTATTACAATTCTCTCTAGCACTCCTTTATCGCTTAATGCCAAGCTGATAGTTTTTGAGCTTTACAAAATGCGCTATATTGTAATATTAAACCAAAATGGAGCCACTTTAGTTGATAAATATCCTATAGAAGATTTTGGGGAATTATTTAAGCAAGAAAAACAATAAATGAAAAATAATCTCATTGCGTTTTTTTTATCGCTATTAATTCACTTTATTATTTTACTATTGATTTTTATCAAATTACCCCAAGATGATTCCTACAAACCACCCAAACACGGAAGCAAGGAAGGGGAGCGTATTAGTATTAAAGATTTTAAATTCTCCCAAGCCACGCAAAATCTCCCGCAAAATCCACCAACCCCTACACAGCCACAAGAATCAGTGCCTTTAACCACAAAAGAAGAATCTAAAAACACAAAAAACGATAAACCAACACCAAAGACCAAGGAATCAAAACCCAAAACCACAAAAGATTCTAAGACAAAACAACCCACCCCTAAACCTACTCCCCAAAAAGCAAACAAATCAACTCCAAACCCCCTTGCCTCTTCTCTTAAAAACAAGCCCACTTCAAAACCCTCCTCTCCTTCAATCTATAACTATAGCAATAATATGGAAAATCAAGAAATTAAAGAATTGTATGGGGAAGATTTGTATTCTTTAAATTATGAAGAGAGAAAATTCATAGAAGACAATCTAAGTAGCATAGGCAAAATCACACAACAATATCTAAAATACCCACAAATTGCCGGAAGAATGGGGCAACAAGGCGATAATATTGTGGAATTTTATTTGCACCCAAATGGAGACATTTCAGATCTAAAACTACTCACACCAAGCGGTTTTAGACTTTTAGATGACAATAGTCTCCATACCATTGAAATTGCTTACAAAGACTATCCCTATCCTACAGTTAAAACCAAAATTAGAATCCGCGTAATGTATCGAATCTATTGATTCCTAAAATCTTTATACTCCCTAGGAATCAAACAATCATTAACATCAAGAATCTGCGGACATAATTTATTATCAAATCCAAGTTTAAAAAGCATATTAATTGCTTCAAGTTGCTTATTGCTTAGTGAGATTGAATCTTCATTGGCATAGAGATTAAGATAATGCTCTAACTTCTTTGAATCAACGCGAACTAGATTCCTTTCTAAAAGCATTTTAGAAAGAAGTGATTTGTTTTTTAGCGCAACTCTAACAGCTTGAGTGAGTATCTCTTCACACTCTATAGCAATGCTAAGTGGCAAAGATCGGCGAATACACATTCCCCCTAAGGGAAGAGGGAGATTTTGACAATTCAAATCACTCCAAATATCCCAAATTTCACATTCAACTTCAAGATTAGAATCATATTGCAAAATAGATTCGTGAATTAAAACTCCCGCATCAACCTCATCTTCCAAAACCGCTTTTTCAATTTCCAAAAAATTTTTATAATAGATTCTTGCGTGAGGATAAGCAATTTTAAAAATCATCGCATTAGTCGTGTGTTTGCCACTTAGAGCCACTTTAAAATTCTTTTTAAGTGTTTTGCCCTTTTTTTTAATCAATTTAGGTCCATACCCCTCGCCAAAACTAACGCCCGTTCTTAATAGGGCTTGTTCTTGAGCCAAAAAAGGATACACACCAAAAGAAATAGCTGAAATATCCAATACACCTTCCAATGCCATTTCATTTAAAGTTTGTATATCTAAAGCTTGATTTTCAAAAGCAATAGTATTGCCTACCCAGCCAAAAGCAATAGCATAATACATAAAAAGATCATCAGCATCTGGTGAATGCCCTATTTGTATAGTCCTCATAGTCTTACTTTGTATGAAATTTAATGTCAAATTCTAATGGAAACTAACTTATAAGGGAATGAATTTTTTCAATCACCCAATTAGGTTTTAATTCTCGCATACAAGCGTGATAATCAGCAGAATCTTGTGAGATAGGACAGGAACGCTTTTTGCAAGGTTGGCACGAAAGTGCTTTGTGAAAAGTTTGAAGAGAAAGAATATAAGAATGTTCTGCATTAAAGGGGCAAGTTTCCTCTTGATTAGTTGGTCCAAAAAGTGCAATTGTAGGGATATTTAAAGCTGCTGCAATATGCATAGGACCACTATCATTAGTAATAAGAATTTGTAGTCTTAAAAAATACGCCATTAATTCTTGAATATTAGTTTTTCCACTTAAATTTATTATTCTATTGCTTTGTTTAAGATAGGATATAATCTTTTCATTAATAAGATTTTCTGATTCTACCCCAAAGAGAATCACACAAAAATCGTGCTTTAATAAATCTTCTATCACAGCAGCAAAATATTGTTCCTCCCAACGCTTAGCGCTCCCAAAAGCCGCACCCGCATTGATTCCTGCAATTTTAGAATGATTAAAATGTGCAGGAAGCGTTATGGAGATTTTAGGGGGTTTTAAATAAAGCCTAGGCGCAACGCAATGATTAGGAATGATAGTCTCTACAAGTTTGGCAAACCTTAGGGATTCGTGGAGTTTTTTTGGTTTTTTTAAAGCAATATTTAAAAGCAAAGAGCGCAACTCATTGGCATAACCAATGCGTTTTTTAGCACGATTAAAAAATAAAAAAAGTGCGGAGAGAAAATTATTTTGAAAAGTCAAGGCAATCTCACAAAAAGGAATAGCTCTAGCAAGTCTGTAAAGTGCTAAAACCCTAAACTTAGCTTGTTTGCTATTATCAACAATAGTTGTAGTATTAGGATAATGGTTAAAAAGTGCGCAACTCACCTTACTTCCCACAAAATAAAAATGAGCATTTGGATAAGTGCGATAAAGAATCTCCAAAGCAAATGTTGCCATCACCGCATCACCTAGCCAATTTGGAAGACGGATAAGAATATTCATAATAATCTCTCAAAACTTCTAAAATACTTCAATCATCAATCTTAATTATTTCATTGGAAAACAATCTAAAATTTCTTGCGTAATTTCTTGAATACTGCGATTAGCATTGATACAAAAATGTGCAGAATCTTTATAGGCTTGATAGCGTTTTTGATAAAGCTCTAAAGCTACTTTTTGATTTTCAAAAAGTGGTCGCTTAAGTCTCTCTTCTTTGCTAAGGCGCAAAAGAATATCCTCAAAACTAAGATCCAAAAAAAACACTTTTCCCATTAGCTTAACATCACAAAACAAAGGCATTCCACCCCCAGTTGAAATAATGCAATGGCGGATATTTTGAGATACAAACAGACAAAATGCCCTCTCAAGATTCCTAAAATAAGTTTCACCTTTTTGAGAAAAAATTTCAGGAATTGTCATATTTTCATTATTTTCAATCACTAAATCACTATCAAGTATCAAGGCATTTGTGTGCTGATAGAGTGCTTTAGCAACACTGCTTTTGCCACTCCCCATAAATCCAATCAAAACAAGATTAGTAGAATGCAATCTCTAAGCCCTCTTTTGTGTTTTTCAAAAGGTATTTATATTGCCCATCTAAATTCAATGTAATTCGGTAAAAATCCAAATGCGTTTGTAATTCTACCTTATTAACAATTGGCAAATGGGTTATCATTGAATCTTTCAGGCTTTTATTGCTATTGCTTTTAAAATCAAGAATCAATCGCGTTGGAGAGGCAAGTGTAAAATCTCTTATTAATTGCAAAGGGGTTTTTAAAATCACTTTTTTGCCTTCAATGTGAAAGTTAAAGAGTTTATGAAAATTAAAATCACTAGCTGTAGGCAAAGTCGTATTTGCTTGAACTTCTTGACTTAACACAAGCGGGAAATGCCAATCAATATCCCCATCAAGCTCTTTTTCAATAGCACTAATAGAACCATCAAGATTCTGATAAGAAATGGCAATCTTTTTAATTTTTCGCGCTGTGGAGGGGAGATTTAAAGCGGTTTGAGTAAATAAATCCAATTTAGGTGGATTTGAAACTTGTCCGCTCTCTTTTGGTTTCATTGCTGATTCAAATGGATTTCTAGTGGGTTTTGTGCTATTGTTTTCACTAGGCAATTGCGCTTTTTTCACTTCTATGGGAGCTTGAATATTAAGATCAGGGATCTTAGGCAACACTTGAGGCTCATTGGCAAACATATTTAACGCAATAATAAACAATACACTTAAAATTCTCATTGCGGCTCCAATCCTTTCAATTCAAAAAATTCTTTTTGAAGTTTTGCATTTTCACTCATAAGATTCTTTACTTCTTGAGACATTTCTCTTTCTTTTTCTCTAAGCTCTAATAAAACCTTTAAAGAATTATTACCAAAGAGTAAATTCCCAAAATAAACTCCTGCGATACAAATCACTAACAAAAGGCTCAAAAAAGGAAGTAGCTTATAAAACCCTCCCTTTTGATAACCAAACTCTTCTTCATCCATAACTATTTTCTAAAGAGACTTTTTCCTAGATATTCTGGATAAGCCAACTCATTTTCAATTACCAAAAGTCGATTATATTTTGCCATTCTCTCACTCCTTGCTGTTGAACCTGTCTTGATTTCTCCTGTATTAAGCGCAACAGCAAAATCAGCTATAAAGCTATCTTCACTCTCTCCACTACGATGACTCATAATACAGCGATAATTATTGCGTTGTGCTAGGCGCACAGTTTCCATAGTTTGACTTACCGTTCCTATTTGGTTTGGTTTAATAAGCACTGCATTAGCAATATTTTGTTTGATTCCTTCTGCAAGAATCTTAGCATTTGTAACAAACAAATCATCACCCACGAGCTGAATCTTATTTCCAAGTTTTTGTGTAAGCTTCTCCCAACCACTCCAATCATCTTCACTCAAGCCATCCTCAATTGAAACAATGGGATATTTTGCAATTAATTTTTCATAATATTCAATCAATTCTTCACTGCTAAGCTCACGCCCTTCGCCTTTGAGACAATAGATTCCTTTTTCATTAACAAACTCACTACTAGCAACATCAAGCGCTATTGCAATTTGATCCCCCTCTTTATATCCTGCTTTTTTCACAGCCTCCAAAATGACTTGAATGGGTTCTTCATTAGTCTTTAAATTAGGAGCAAATCCACCCTCATCACCAATGCTTGTAATGTGTTTAGAATCTTTTAGAATCTTTTTTAAATGTTGATAAATTTCTGCACTTGCACGCATTGCTTCACTAAAAGTATCAAATCCAACAGGCATAATCATATATTCTTGAAAATCCACGGTGTTATCAGCGTGACTTCCACCATTAATAATATTTAACATAGGCACTGGAAGCACTAAAGCATTTGCGCCACCTAAATAGCGATAAAGTGGGATATTTAAACTCTTTGCTGCAGCCCTAGCCACTGCCATAGAAACCCCAAGTGTAGCATTTGCACCAAGCTTAGAGAAGTTTTCTGTGCCATCTAGCTCAATTAATGTCTTATCAATATCACCTTGATCAAAAGGATTCATACCACAAAGTGTATCAGCAATACTAGTTTGAACATTTTCACAAGCCCTTAAAACGCCCTTACCTAAGAATCTCTCATCTCCATCGCGCAATTCCAAAGCCTCTCTTTTACCTGTGCTAGCACCACTTGGGACAATCGCACTCCCCACACTTCCATCGCTTAATAGGACACTTGCTTGAATCGTAGGATTCCCACGACTATCCAAAACTTCTTGTGCTTGAATCTCATCAATATAAATCATTGTTTTCTCCCTATTCTTCTAAATTTTCATCATCATCTGTAGATAAATCATCCGTTACGCTAATAGAAGCCTTGATTTTTTCTTCTATTTCTTGAGCAACTTCTGGATTTTCTCTCAAAAACACCTTAGCATTTTCCTTGCCTTGACCTAACTTCTTATCTTCATAGCTAAACCACGCTCCACTTTTATCAACAATGTCAAGCTTCACACCATAATCAATTAACTCACCTTCCTTGCTGATTCCCTCACCAAACATAATATCAAACTCTGCCCCTCTAAAAGGTGGCGCCACTTTATTTTTAACAACTTTTGCCTTGACACGATTCCCAATATTCTGCTCACCTTGTTTTAAAGTTGCAATACGCCTTACATCAATCCTTACACTTGCATAAAATTTAAGTGCATTTCCACCAGTAGTAGTTTCTGGACTTCCATACCCCATCACTCCGATTTTCATACGAATTTGATTGATAAAAATCACTGTTGTATTCATTTTGTGAATCACGCCTGTAACTTTTCTTAGCGCTTGACTCATAAGCCTTGCTTGAAGTCCCACATGCTGATCACCCATATCCCCTTCAATTTCACTTTTTGGAGTAAGTGCAGCAACAGAATCAATGATAATCAAATCCACTCCCCCACTTCTTGTAAGGGTTTCTAGAATCTCCAAAGCTTGTTCTCCAAAATCTGGCTGTGAGACAAGAAGATTCTCCACATCAACTCCAAGCCTTTTAGCATAGGTTACATCAAGGGCGTGTTCAGCATCAATAAAAGCGCAAATTCCACCCTTTTTTTGACATTCTGCCACTACTTGCAAGGCAAGTGTTGTTTTACCTGAACTCTCTGGTCCATAAATTTCAATGATTCTACCCTTCGGAATCCCACCAATCCCAAGAGCAATATCTAACCCCAAAGAACCTGTGCTAATTGCATCAATTTTTTCCACAGGTTTATCTCCAAGTCTTATTAAAGCGCCTTTTCCAAAGGCTTTATCAATTTGTTTAATAGCTAATTCTATCGCCTTTTGTTTGTTCTCGTCTAATGCCATTCTTTCTCCTACAAGAAAATAAAAACTAAATTTTAACCAATTAAAATAAAATAGACCCTTATTATAAGCAATTTTACTATATTTTTTGCCTAATGTTTTTTTAAAATTAAAAGACTAAAATTCCAAGTTTGTTTAAAATATAGCTAATAAGGCAAATGATGCGATTCTTATCTAAGATTTTTTATCTTTATTATGATGGTTTTAGAAATATGACTTTAGGAAAAAGTCTTTGGCTAGTTATCATTCTTAAGCTTCTAATTATCTTTGGTTTTTTAAAAATCTTTATTTATGACAAAAGCCTAAAAACAAACTTCCAAACACAAGAAGAAAAAAGCGAATTTGTTAGCAAAAATCTCACTGAATTTTAAAGGAATAAAATGGAACAAGAACTACTACAAAGAGCGGCTAGTGTAGATTGGAGTAGAGCGCAATTTGCCCTTACAGCACTTTATCATTTTTTATTTGTGCCTTTAACTTTGGGGCTTTCTTTTATTTTGGCAATTATGGAGAGCATTTATGTTAAAACCAAAAATGAAGAGTGGAAGAAAATCACACAATTTTGGTTAGGAATCTTTGCAGTTAATTTTGCTATTGGCGTGGCAACGGGCATTATTATGGAGTTTGAGTTTGGGACAAACTGGGCAAATTATTCGTGGTTTGTTGGTGATATTTTTGGTGCGCCATTAGCTATTGAGGGGATTATGGCTTTCTTTTTGGAAGCCACATTTTTTGCTGTAATGTTTTTTGGCTGGAATAAAGTCTCCCCTAGATTCCACTTGCTTTCCACTTGGCTTGTCGCAATTGGCTCTAATTTAAGCGCATTCTGGATTTTGGTGGCAAATGGCTGGATGCAATACCCTATTGGAACAACCTTTAATTTAGAAAGTGCTAGAAATGAAATGACAAACTTTTTTGAAGTGGCATTAAGTCCTGTAGCAATTAGCAAATTTTTGCATACAGTTTCAAGTGGTTATGTAATTTCGGCACTTGTAGTAGTTGGAATCTCTGCTTGGTTTCTCCTAAAAGGGCGCGATGTTATAGCAGCTAAAAAATCGCTCATTGTGGGGGCAAGTTTTGGGCTTATTACTTCAATTTTTCTCTTTATTAGCGGTGATGAAAGCGCTTATCAAGTTACCCAAAAACAGCCCATGAAACTTGCTGCCATGGAAGGAATCTATGAAGGTGAGCATCGAGCAGGACTTGTGGCTTTTGGTATTTTAAACCCCAATAAACAAATCGGCGATGATCAAAATACTTTTTTATTTAATATTACTATTCCTTATGCGCTTTCAATTTTGGGGAATCGCTCTCCTAATAGTTTTGTTTCTGGAATCAATGATTTAGTATATGGCAATGCAGAAAAAAATATCATGAGCATTGAAGAAAAAATCCAAAAAGGTCATCTAGCCCTAGAAGCCTTTAGAGAATACAAAAAGGGTAGAGAATCGGGAATAGCTGCGGATGATTTAGAACAATATTCTCAAATTGTTAAAGAAAATATGTCTTATTTTGGATATGGCTATTTAAAAGATGCCAAAGAAGCTGTGCCGCCAATTGCCCTAACCTTTTATACTTTTCACTTAATGGTGGCATTAGGAAGTTGGTTTTTTGTTTTGTTTATTGTGGTGCTCTATCTTGCAATGGCAAATGAAATTACAAAATTTAGAAAAATTCTATGGATTGCTTTATGGACGATTCCACTTGGATATATTGCTGCAGAATGTGGCTGGATTGTTGCAGAAGTGGGCAGACAGCCTTGGGCGATTCAAGATCTAATGCCTGTTGGAGTGGCTGCCACTCACCTAAGTAGCATTAATGTGCAAATTTCTTTCTTTATCTTTTTGGTTTTATTTACTGCGTTGTTGATTGCTGAAATTGGCATTATTTTGCGGCAAATCAAAAAAGGCTTTGCGCACTAAGGAGAAAAAATGTTTTTTGGATTAGAATTACTGGGATTACAAATTTATTGGTGGGGAATCTTAAGTCTTTTGGGAGGGCTTTTGGTGTTTATGTTTTTTGTTCAAGGCGGACAAGGAATGCTTTTTGAGCTTGCCAAAAATGAAGAGGAAAAGGCGCTTATTATTAACTCTTTGGGCAGAAAATGGGAGCTTGGATTTACCACTTTAGTGCTTTTTGGCGGAGCTTCATTTGCTGCTTTTCCCTTGTTTTATAGCACGAGTTTTGGTGGAGCATATTGGGTTTGGCTTATTATCTTGTTTTGTTTTATTATTCAGGCTGTGAGCTATGAATACCGCAAAAAAGAAGGCAATTTTCTTGGATCAAAGACTTATGAATTTTTCTTGCTTATTAATGGAATCTTGGGAGTTTTTCTGATAGGCGTTGCGCTAAGCACCTTTTTTAGCGGGGCAAATTTTAGTCTAGATTCTTCTAACTTTGTAACTTGGCAAAATCCTGCTAAGGGCTTGGAAGCTTTACTTAATCCTTGGAATTTTCTTTTGGGATTTGCTTTGGTTTTTTTAAGTCGAATCTTAGCTTGTGGCTATTTTTTAAACAATATTAATGATGAAACTTTAAAGCCTAGATTCCAAAAAAAGATTCTGCCAAATAGCCTTGCATTTTTGGTTTTTTTTCTTGCTTTTTTATTTTGGATTTTTACTAAAGAAGGCTTTGCTCTTTTGCCAAATGGAGATATTAGCTTACAAAAATACCTTTATTTGCAAAACTTCCTAGATTTTCCTTTTTTAATTGGAATCTTGCTAGTTGGCGCTGTGTTTATTTTGTTTGGAATGCTAATGACCTATAAGGGCTGCAAAAAAGGAATCTTTGCCTTAGGCATTGGTAGCGTGTTAGCTGTTTTTGCTATTTTGCTATCCATTGGGATTGGCAAAAGCGCGTTTTATCCAAGCCTAGTAGAACTGCAAAACTCGCTTACGATTCAAAATGCAAGTTCAAGCTATTATACTCTAAGTGTAATGGGCTATGTTAGCTTGCTTGTTCCTTTTGTTTTGGCTTACATTATTTATGTGTGGAATCTCATGGATAAAGTCAAAATTACCAAAGAAGAATTAAGAGAAGATTCTCATCAATACTAAAGGATTAAAAATGACAGAATTTTTACTCATTATGTGGCCAGTGGTAATTTACATAGCTTATAAGTTTGTATGGCTTAATATTAGCCACATTGAAAAAAGTGAAGAATCAAGTGCAAATACAAAATAGCTTTGATTTGTTTTGCTTTTTAAAAAATCTTGGGTATTTAAAAAATCCTCCCCATAACCTTTGGTGGCCTAATGCAGGGAACTTTGAAGTAATCATAGGGGCAATTTTGGTGCAAAATACGCGCTGGGAAAGTGCTTTTAGAGCAATTAATCGTTTAAGGGCAGAAAATCTCCTTAGCCTAGAAGCTTTAGCAAAGATTCCCCTAGCTACTCTACAAAACCTTATGAGTGATGTGGGATTTTTTCGACAAAAATCACAACGAATCATTTATCTGTGTCAGAATATTTTAGCAGAATTTGGAAGTTTTGAAATTTTTTGTGAAAATGTTAGCAGACAATGGTTGCTTAGTCAAAAAGGCATTGGCAATGAAACCTGCGATGCCATTTTATGCTATGGAGCTTTGAGGGCAGAAATGGTGGCAGATCAATACACTTATAAACTTCTAAAAAGCTATGGCTATGAATTAGAAGATTACGACGATATTAAAGAATGGCTAGTTAGTGGAATAATGGAAAATTACAAAGAAGTGTGTAAAATCTATGAATATCAAATTCCACTTAATGTGCTTTATGCGAGATTCCATGGAAAAATCGTGGAATACTGCAAAGAACATAAATCAAAATAAGGATAAACCTTGAAAGAAAGTTTTGAACCTCTAGAATTGTTCTTAGAAATTTGCAAGATTCCCCACCCAAGCAAAAATTGCTCTAAACTCAAAGAATGGATTATCACAAAGGCAAAAGAAAATGGAGCGACTATAAAAGAAGATAAAGCTGGAAATTTACTTTGCACAAAAGGTAATCCAAAAATCTGCTTACAAGGGCATTATGATATGGTCTATGTCGGAGAATCAAAAGATTTTAAAGTGCAGCCTAAATTTTTGGATTCCAAGTGGCTTGGCGCTTTGGATTCTAGCCTTGGAGCGGATAATGGAGCAGCATTAGCTTGTATGATTTTAGCCTTAAGGGATTTTGATAATATTGAATGCTTATTTACAAACGATGAAGAAGTGGGAATGATTGGGGCTAATCATTTGGAGTTAGAAATCCATTCACCTTATATTATAAATTGTGATAGCGAAGACATTGATGAGGTTATTTATAGTTGTGCGGGAGGATATGATTTAAAAGCTAAGAAAGGATTTGAAATTTTAGCAATCCCTAAGGATTATAAATGCTTTGAAATCAAAACTCAAAACTTTAAAGGCGGACATAGCGGAATTGAGATTCACAAAAATATCCCTAATGCAATCTTAGAATTAGCCAAAATAGCTAGAGACTTAGAGGGAATTATCATTGAATTTTGGGGTGGTGAGAAGCGTAACTCTATCCCTGTAAATGCAACCTTAAAAATCGCTCTTAAAGATTCTCAAGCAATTAAACTTGAATCATTATCAGAAAATTTCGTTATTACACCCCTAAAACAGACAAAGTATGGCTATGCTTGTAAAGATCTACTCACCGCTATTTTGGGGCTAGAAAATGGCGTTATTAAAGCCAAAGGCAATTCTCCATTGCTTTCAAGCAATTTAGGAATCTTAAAGCAAGATAATGAAAGTTTTATCTTTTATGCAATGGGAAGGGGTAACCAAGAAGATTTAATGCAAAAAAATATTGCCCTAAGTCAAACTTTTCTAAATTCTCTAAATTTTGAAGTAAATGTCCTAGATTATTATGCGCCATGGACAAAAGAAGAAGGGAGACTGCTAGAATTAGTATGGGATATCTACCAAAAGCACAACAAAAATGCAAAATTAAAAAGTATCCACGCTGGACTTGAATGTGGAATCTTAAAGCAAAAATTTCCTAAAGCAGAGTTTATCTCCATAGGACCAACTATTTTGCATCCCCATTCTTTGAATGAAAAATTAGATTTAGAAAGCTTTAAAAAATTTTGGGTAATTTTACAAGAAATTTTACAGAAGAATTATATTTTTTAGAAAATACCCAAAAAGTTTTTGCTAGAATCTTAAAAAAATTATAGTGAGAAAAAATGAGAAAGTATCTTTTGGGAAGCTTGTTTAGTTTGTTTGTTGCAAGTAGCGTATTTAGTGCTCCTTCACTGGTAAATGGAATCGCTTTTTTTGTCAATGGCAACCCTGTAACTTTACTTGATGTATATAAGGTGCAGCAAAGAGATAAAGTGGAGCAAAATATTGCTGTAGATATTCTTATTAATGAAAAACTGCATGAAGAAGAAATCAAAAAGCACAACATTATTGTAACAGAATTAGAATTAAGTGATGAGCTTAATTCTATCGCAAAACAAAACAAAACAACTTCCACACAACTTGAATCATACATTCGCACCAATGGTGGGAATTGGGAAAGCTACAAAGATGAAATCAAAAAAAGAATCCTAAAAAGAAAGCTTTATCAAATCATCTCCCAAGAAAGCTTAAAAATGGTCAATGAAGATGAATTGCGCAATTACTATAACGCACATAAAGAAGAATTTTTAATCCCACAAAGTATTGATGTTAAGAAGTTTTTTAGCAAGGAAGGTGCTGCATTAGAAACACTTGTTAAAAGTGGAGGCAAAACCATTCCAAAAGGCATAGGGCAAGAAAATGAAGTCCTGCAAATTGCTGCTTTAAACCCTCAAATTGTCCCTGCTTTTGTGCAAGGCAAAGTAGGCACTTTCACTCCTATTTATCCTGTTGGGGAAGATTTTATTACCTTTTTGATTGAAGCGAAAAATAATCCAAGCCTTGCGCCTTTTGAAAATGTAAGAGATATTATTTTGCAAAAAATTATGTCCCAAAAAGAAGATTATTTAATTTATGAATATTTTGAAAAATTACGCTCTGATGCCAAGGTTAATATTATTCGCTTAAATTAAAGGAGAAAAAATGAAACAAATTATCATAGCAGGAATCTTTGGAGTTGCAATGCTATTAGCAGGATGCTCAAGCAAGAATCTAAACACACAAGAAGCCACACAAAACACTATCTATCAAACCTTGCAATCCAAGCAAGAGTGGAAAATCCATAGCTTTAAGCTTAATAATACAACAGAAGTTTTGACATTTGAAAAAGAATATCCATTTTTCATCGGCTTTAAAGAAAAAGGAGTTTTTGGCACTTTTGGTTGCAATAATTTCTTTGGTAGTTATGACTTAAATAATGACAATTTAAAAATCTCCAATGCCGGTATGACACGCAAAATGTGTGAGCCAAGGATAATGGAGCTTGAATCAAAGCTAACAGAAAATATTTTAAACAACGAAAATCGCATAGAAATCCTTAATGATGGGAAAATTTTGATATTTCGCAATGATTTTTATTTGTTGATGCAATAGTTTAAAGATATTTTTACCTAAAATACAATAGGCTTAACAAAAACTAAAAAGGTTATTTATGTGGATAACAAAAAATTATAATGAAAAATTTCAACAAGAATACAAGATTGAGAGCAAACTTTTAGAAGCAAGTGGAATTAAGCATCATTTGGAGATTTTTAACTCTCAAGCGTTTGAAAACATTGCCTTAATAGATGATAAAATTCTACTTAAAACTATGCTTCCCCTACAAAGTGAGCTTTTAGCGCATATTAGTGCTTGTTCTCACAAAGAGCCCAAAAAGATTCTCATTGCTGGGAGTTTTAATCTAGAAATTGCTTTTGAATTTTTACGCCATAAAGATTTAAAAGTGGATTTCTTGCAATTTGATTTAAAAATCCTTGAATCTCTTATTAGTTTTTTTCCTCACTATCAATCAGTGATGCAAAACAAAAGATTCAATCTTATCCCACAACAAAAAGAAGAGTTTTTACAGCAAAACCAAGTCAAAACTAATTTCTACGATATTATTATTCTTGAAAACAAGGCTGATTTAAAAGACTATGAATCTTTGCTAGGAGAAGATGGGATTTTGGTAATAAAATCCCCTCATTTACTCCTTGAAACAACAGAAGTCAAAAAACAACTAGAATTACTTGATGGAAGCTTTAGGGTTAAAATGCCTTTTTATATTCCAATGTCTTTAGATATACAAGATTTTTATCTCTTTGCCTCCAAAAGATTCCACCCAACTGCAGATATTATGCTACAAAAGGCAGATATGCTAGAAGATTTAGAATATTATCACGCTAATTTACATCTAGCGGCTTTTGTGATTCCAAAGGGAGTGAGAAACACTTTATTTGGAGCTATTAGGAATTGAATTTTAAATATGCTATTGTCTTAACAGGCGGAATTGGAAGTGGCAAAAGCACCATTGCATCATTTTTAAAACTCTATGGGTATGAAGTGGTGTGTGCAGATAGTATCGCACACACTCTGCTTAATCAATCCGCCAAAGAAATAACTGAAATCTTTGGTAATGAGATTTTAGAAAATAACAAAATTAATAGAAAAAAGCTTGGTGAAATTGTCTTTAGCAATAAAAAAAGTAAGGAAACATTAGAGAGAATTTTACACCCAAAAATCAAAGAAGAGATTTTAAAACAAGCCAAAGCTTTAGAATCTAAAAAGATTCCCTATTTTTTAGACATTCCACTTTTTTATGAAACCAACAACTATCCTTTTAAAGAAGTTTTGCTAGTTTTTGTTCCAAAGGAGATTCAAGTCCAAAGAATCCAAAAACGCGATCATCTTGAATCGCAAGCTATTCAAGCGCGAATCTCATCACAAATACCTCTTGAAGAAAAAAAGAAATTAGCAAATTATATAATTGATAATTCAGGAGACTTAGAAAACTTGCAAAAGGAAGTGGAAAAATATTTACAAGATTATATTCCAAAAGTTTTAGAGGAAAATTAAGTTTTATTTGGTATAATTCGCTTTTTTAAGGGGTGTTAGCTCAGCTGGGAGAGCGCAACGCTGGCAGCGTTGAGGTCAGGAGTTCGATCCTCCTACACTCCACCAATATGTGCGTCCGTAGCTCAGCTGGATAGAGCAACAGGTTGCGGTCCTGTAGGTCGGGGATTCGAATTCCTCCGGGCGTACCACTTACTTTTCTTTTTGATAAATCAACTTCTCACTTATAAGTAATCCATTATCTGTGTATTTTGCCCATAAAATTTCTAACGCAAAAATTTCTCCACTAGCAAACCTTGCAAAAGGAAATTGAGAATAATAAAGGCTTTTTTGCTCATTTATTGCTTGTTTAAAAAGTACTTTTATCTGCACCCCTTTTATCAAAATAAGCTTCTTACTATCCTTAGCAATAGAAACTGCAAGATGCGGATTTTGTATGGCTAATTTTATATGTTTAGAATCTAAAGCACTTTTTATTAATAAACAACAATCCTTTTTATCTAAAGCATAATAGCAATTTGCAATATACACCCCTTCATCTTCATCTCTAACACTAAGGGTAAGCAAATGATTTTTAGCAATAAATTTTAATATTTTTTGGTTCATATTAATCCACTTCTACAATCCTAGCTTTAAAAGATTCCAAAGCTTTTCCACTTCCTCATCCTCCAAAAACTCACCTTTAAAGTCTAGCCATTGCTTAATATGCTCTTTGTTAAAAACTTCTCCTTGCAAACAGCCCTTATGACCACAAACAACTCCCCTGCCCAAAACTATTTCTTCTCCCAATTCTCTTTCGCAAACAAGGCAACTCAAAAGAGGATTTTTTCTCCCCTCAAACTCTAGCAATCTTGCATAAAGATTCAAAATACAGCGTTTAGGCTCTTCTTTTTGCAAGTATTTTGCGCCCTTTTGCAAATGTTCAAAATAAAAAGAATCCAAATGATTAACATCGCGCAAATGCTGATTAAGCAAGTTAAGATATTGTTGCCAATAGTAGCGTTTGCTTGATTCGCATTCCCATTGAAATGCCAAATGTATAGGCTCTCTTAGCTTTCCTATTTCTCTTAAATCTTGCTCAATAACAAAATCAATTTTATTTCCCAAATGAATAATACTATGTCTTGCGCCATAGAATCGATAAAGCGTGTGAAGGTGAGCGTGAGAGAGGATTCTTACAATCAAATCTTCCTCTCTCACCCTTTGGGTGTGGAGTATAAATCCTTGCAATTTTAAACCTTAAAACTCTAAAAGCCCCTCTGTTGGAGAACTTGCAGTAGCATAAGGTTTTTTAGGAATTCTGCCTGCAAGATAACTTTTTCTTCCTGCTTTGACTGCCTCACACATTGCCTCTGCCATCAAAATAGGATTCTTAGCTTGTGCAATAGCAGTATTAGTAAGCACAGCATCAGCACCAAGCTCCATAGCAATAGCAGCATCAGAGGCACAACCCACTCCAGCATCGACAATCACTGGAATCTTAATAGCCGATTTAATAAAGGCAATATTGTAGCGGTTTTGAATCCCAAGCCCACTACCAATTGGCGCTGCAAGTGGCATTACCGCACTTGCACCAGCATTTTCTAAATGCTTTGCCATAACCGGATCATCATTGCTATAAGCAAGCACCACAAAACCCTCTTTAGCAAGCACTTCACACGCTTTGAGCGTTTCTAAAACATCAGGATAAAGTGTTTTTTGCGCATCACCAATAATCTCTAGCTTAATAAAGTTAATCCCTGTTGCAGCTTTTGTAAGCCTAAAAAGCGTGATAGCCTCATCAGCATTCACACAACCAGCAGAATTTGGAAGAAATTGTATGGAAGAATCTTTGAAATAATCCAAAAGATTTTCTTCATTAGGATTTGTAATATTCACACGCCTTACTGCCACGGTAATCATCTGCGCTTTTGAAGCAAGAGTGGCTTCATAAGTCGTTTTAAAATCCTTATATTTTCCACTGCCCACAATCAAGCGACTTTCAAAGGTTTTATTACCAATGATTAGAGAATCATTCATTTTATATCCTTATTAAATTGTTTTTCTTAAAGATAGCGAATTTGATCAATTAAATCAAGGGGGCTTAAAGAAAAATCCGCATTTTTTTCAATAAATTTTTGCGCACAAAGACTATGAGCCAAAACCCCTTGAATACAAGCTTCCAAACTAGAATAATTTTGCGCTAATAACCCTGCAATAATCCCTGCTAAAACATCTCCGCTTCCACCTTTTGCCAAGGCATTACTGCCAAGAGGATTAATATAAACTTCCCCATTTTTGGCAATAAGGCTATTAGCCCCTTTTAAAATTAGTGTGGTATTAGGGTATTTACTAGAGAAGTCTTGTGCTAGGGCAATACGATTTTTCTGAATCACTTCAACTGCCATTTCTTTTTTTTCCAAAACTCTTAAAATGGTGCTAAATTCTTTTGGGTGAGGCGTTAAGATAACTTTTGAGAAATTTTGTATCAAATCCCCAAAAACTTCGTGATAAAAAATATCAGCATCAAGCAAAATAGGTATCTCCCAAAAATCTTTCAACATTTTCAAAGAAAAGGGATTTTTTCTACCAAAACCCATTCCAAGCGCAATTGCCGTAGTATTTTTTGGGATAAAGTTCGCATACATAACTTCATAAGGGAGATTAGACGGAGCAATATCGCTAACAAAGCTAACAAGCCCTGCCCCCATTCTAAATCCTGCTAGAGCACTTAATAAACTCGCTCCAATTTTTTCTCCACCCAACACACTTAAATGCCCAAAACTCCCTTTATTGCAATTTTGCAAATTGCGTTTTGGGGCTTTGAAATCACTGCTTTCTAAAAGCTTAAAATTAGAATTAGGAGCAAAAATGCTCTCGCTAATTCCTAACTCCAAACAACAAATTTCTCCCACAAAATCTTTTGCATAATCGCTAAAAAGTGCATTTTTTAATGCGCCCATTGTCAAGGTAAAATCAGCCCTAAAAGCAAAAGGAATCTCCCCCAAAAATCTTGGATTACCATAAAGATCAATCCCACTTGGAATATCACAAGCAATTTTAATAGCCCTAGTTTCATTAAGCAGCGTGATGAGATTCTGCATTTGAAATGAAAATTCACCCCTAAAGCCAATTCCAAAAAGTCCATCAATAATAATATCAAAACTAGAAAGTTCAATGCCTTCAAGACTTGGAATAAAAACCGAAGAATCACAGGCTTCAAGGCGTTTAAGTTGAGTTTTTGCCAGAGTGCTTTTCACCCCCAAAGGCAAAAGAATTCCCAAGGAATATTTTCCAACAAGCATTCTGGCTAAAGCTAGGCAATCTCCACCATTATCGCCACTTCCACAAATCATAAGAATTTTACTACCCAAAGGAAATTTCTGTGCTAAAAACTCTACCATACCCCTTGCAGCATTCTCCATTAAAATTTCAGAAGGTAGCAAAAACTTCTCTCTTGCTTGATTATCAAGCTCTCTTGTATCAAAACATAAATGACGCATTTTTTATCCCTTAAAACAAAATTTCTTTAATCTTGTTGTTCTCTTTAGAATCTTAACAAAATATGCTATAAATTCAGGATTATTTTAAAACAATGGATTAAAAATCTTAAATGAAACATTGGATTATTTTATTAAGTCTAATATTGTTTTTTGGTTGCGAGAGGGGAGATTCTAAAAAAGATAATCCTAGCAAAAATAACTCACCTAAAATCATACAAAAAAAACTTGAAAATTCTTTGAGCAAAGAAGATGACAATCACACAAAAAATCTAATTAAAAGCAAATTAAAAAAGCACCTAGAAGAACTTAATTTACAATTACGGCAAAAAAACTTGGATAACTTACAATACAATCAAGGCACCAAGGAACATATTAGACACTTTGAAAGCCTTTATAATCGCCAAGATTTACCAAAACAAAGAGATTCTGCTAAGCAAACTCCCAATGAAATTTTAAAAAAAGCATATGAAATCCAAAATCAACAATTAGAAAAATTACAGCAAAAAAATGATGAAATTTGGTAGAACACACCAAATCTTTACTTATTCGTAAGTATCTTTTGAATATAATTAAAAATTTCAAAAGTTTTTAAAAGGGCTTAGTTAATGGCAAAAAGAGTTTTAATAAAATTTTCTGGAGAGGCTTTGGCGGGTGAAAGTGGCTTTGGGATTGAAAGCGGAATCCTTGATTACATCGCAACAGAGCTTAAAGCGCTAGTAGATAATGGTTTTCAAGTTGGAATCGTTATTGGTGGTGGCAATTTCATTCGAGGCGTAAGTGCTTCACAAGGTGGCATCATCAGGCGCACAAGTGGTGATTATATGGGAATGCTTGCTACCATCATCAATGGAGTAGCTATGCAAGAAGCACTAGAATATCATGGCATAAATGTAAGAGTGCAGAGTGCTTTAGAAATCAAAGAAGTGTGTGAAACCTATATTAACCGACGCGCAATGCGCCATTTAGAAAAAGGGCGTGTTGTGATTTTTGTTGCAGGGACAGGAAATCCTTTTTTTACAACAGATACCGCGGCTACTTTAAGAGCCGTTGAAATTGAAGCAGAAATGATTATCAAAGCTACAAAAGTTGATGGTGTTTATGATAAAGATCCAGTTAAATACCCCGATGCAACAATGCTTAAACACATTAGTTACGAACAAGCTTTAAAAGATAATATTAAAGTTATGGATGACACCGCTATTGCCCTAGCAAAAGATAATGCACTGCCAATTATCGTATGCAATATGTTTAAACAAGGCAATCTTTTAGCCATTTTAAAGCAAGAAGAAAGTGCTATTTACTCCCAAGTTTCAAATTAAAAAAGGATAAAAATGAGAATTGAACAAATCGCATCTAAAGCATTAGAAAAAGTTAATTTTGATAGATATTTACTTTCAAATATCATCTTTGCAAGAATCGACGAACTAAGCCGTGGCGCCAAACCATTGGTCAATAAAAATCCAAAAATTGATAAGCTTTCTGATATTGCTTTATTAGAGATTGCAGAAGGAAAGATTGGATTAGAAAGAGTAGAGGAAACACAAAACTAATCTTTGCATTTTTAATTTTTCTAAAATTAAGGTAAAAAGTGGAATTTCTTAAAAAAGTCGCTACTATTACAACACCGCAAAAAGCAATAGAATTGCTCTATAGTATGTTAGAAATTACTCCAAACATTGAGAAAGCTATTGCTTTTGCAACTGAGGCACACAAGAATCAAAAAAGACGCAGTGGTGAGCCTTATATCGTGCATCCATTACTAGTTTCCTGCATTGTTGCTCATTTTGGCGGTGATGAAGTGATGGTTTGCGCAGCACTTTTACACGATGTGGTAGAAGACACAGACTATACTTTAGAAGATGTTAAAAAAAATTATGGTGAAGATGTAGCTTCATTAGTCGATGGACTGACAAAAATCGTTGCTATTCGCGCAGAAGAACTCCCTGCTTCTCACTCCAATGAAAAATTAGTAGTTGCAGCTTTGAGCTTCCGCAAAATGCTAATTACTTCAGTTAAAGATGTGCGAGTTTTAGTTGTCAAACTATGCGATAGACTGCATAATATGCTAACTCTTGGGGCTTTACCGCCCAATAAACAACGCAGAATCTCAGAAGAAACCCTAGTTGTCTATGCTCCTATTGCCCATAGACTTGGAATCTCCACACTAAAAAATGAATTAGAAGATCGTAGTTTTTATTATATTTTTCCAGAAGAATATCGGAAAATTCAAGATTATTTTCTCAATCATAAGCAAGCTATTCAGCTTAAACTTAATGCTTTTATGCAAAAGGTCAAAAAAAGCTTGATTCAAAGTGGAGTGCCCGAGGGAGATTTCATTCTTCAAAGCCGAGTAAAGCGCCACTACTCTATCTATCTTAAGATGCAACGCAAAGGCATTTCAATTGAAGAAGTCTTAGATTTACTTGCCATAAGAGTGATTGTTAAAAATGAGCTAGATTGCTACAAAGTGCTTGGAATCTTGCATTTAAAATTTAAGCCTATTATGTCGCGCTTTAAGGATTATATTGCCCTACCTAAAGAAAATGGCTATCAAACAATTCATAGCACACTTTTTGATGATTCGGCTATTTTTGAAGTGCAGATTCGCACCGAGAATATGCATCGTAGCGCTGAATATGGAATTGCTGCTCATTGGATTTACAAAATTGGTGGAAATAGCGGACCTAGTCTTGATTGGCTTAACAAATTACAATTCCAAAACAATTCAGTTGAAGAGTTTTATGAGCTTGTTAAAAACGATCTTTATCGCGAAGACATTGTTGTCTTTTCGCCTGATGGAGATAACTATTCCTTGCCCATAGGTGCTGTAGCGCTTGATTTTGCATATGCGGTGCATACAGATATTGGGAATCGCGCCAAAGAAGCTTATGTTAATAACCAAAAAACTTCTCTTTTAACCACGCTAAAAAGCGGAGATATTGTTAAAATCATTACCGCAAAGGAAACTATTTTGCGTTGCTCTTGGATGGATGCAGTCAAAACTTCTCGCGCCAAAAATCAAATCCGTATTAATTGTGCTTCAAGAATCAAAGAAATCGAAAGGAAAAGCGCGATTAATATTATTGCAACCATTTTTGATAAAGGAGCTGAAGAGATTGAGGAATTTACCAAAGAAAGCGGACTAGATGAATCCATTCACAAAGCGACTACCGATATTGCTTTTTTAAAAGATATTAAAAATCGTATCAAAAACTATTACAAACAAAAGGCAGGATTTTTAACTCAAATTAAAATACGAATTCTAAAACTAAAAGAATTACATTTTGATAATCTTGTGATTCAAACTAATCACAATATCAATCAAGCGGTTTTTGATTATTGTTGCCACCCAAAATTTGGCGATGGCATTATCGCTTTTAAAAATGGCTCTAAAGCGTTTGTGCATCATAAGCTTTGTGATAGAGCTTATTTAGAGATTCAAAAAGGTGTGAAAATGCTTTATGTTAATTGGCTTGGAGACAGGCTGCAAACCTATAAGCTCATTGTAGCCTTAGAGAATCAAAAGGGGGTTTTAGCAAATTTCTTGCAATTTTTAGCAAAATGCGATATTAATGTTCTAGGCGTAGAGCTAGGCTCTCAAAAAAGCACCTATGCCACACATTGTGAAGTGCGTTTTGAATCGCATATTGCAGATGTTAAAGAATTAAAAAATTTATTTGGGAATCATTATAAAATTATTGATGTTTATGCACTCAAAGATGCGTATGCAAACTAAGGAGAAAAAATGAGCGTAGAATCGCAAATCAAAACTGCTTTAGCAGAAATCCAAAGAGGCACTCAAGAAATCATTGGATTAGAATATATTGAAAAACTCATAAGAGACTATTTTGAAAATGGAAAAACATTCAAAGTCAAAGCAGGATTTGATCCAACTGCGCCAGATTTGCACCTAGGGCACACCGTGCTTTTACAAAAACTTGCCACTTTTCAAAAATACGGCGGCATTGTGTGTTTTCTCATTGGTGATTTTACAGGAATGATTGGAGATCCAACAGGCAAAAGTGAAACTAGAAAACCTCTAAACAAAGAACAAGTCCTAGCCAATGCAAAAACTTATGAAGAGCAAGTTTATAAAGTGCTAGATTCTTCAAAAATGGAGATTGCCTTTAATTCAAAATGGCTTGATAGTCTAGGCACACGCGGAATGATTGAACTTGCAGCAAAATTTTCAGTTGCTAGAATGCTTGAGAGAGATGATTTTGAAAAACGCTTTAAGAATCAAAATCCCATTAGTATCGTAGAGTTTTTCTATCCCTTGTTGCAAGGCTATGATTCTGTGGCTTTAGAATGCGATATTGAATGCGGTGGAACAGATCAAAAATTCAATTTGCTTATGGGTAGGCATTTGCAAAGAGCTTATGGAATCCCAAAAGAACAATCAGTGGTTATGGTCCCCCTTTTAGAAGGCTTAGATGGTGTGCATAAGATGAGTAAAAGCTTGGGAAATTATGTTGGAATCACGCAAGAACCAAAAGAAATGTTTGGGCGGTTGTTAAGCATTTCAGATACGCTAATGTGGAGATATTATGAGCTTTTGAGCTCCAAAAGTCTAGCAGAAATCCAAAAAATTAAAGAAGGCGTAAAAAATGGGGTTTTACACCCAAAAACAGCAAAAGAAAATCTCGCACTAGAAATCATCGCGCGCTACTATGATGAGCAAAAAGCCAAAGAAGCCAAAGAGGAATTTGACAAAGTCTTTAGCAAAGATGAAATGCCAAGCCAAATGCCCACCTTTGAAAAAAGTAGCGGAATTTGGATAGCACAACTTATGAGCGAATGTGGCTTGTGTGCCTCAAACTCCGAAGCATTACGCCTTATTAAACAAGGTGGAGTGAAAATTGATGGACAAAAACTTGAAGATTCTAAATTAAATTTACAAACAGGCGAATATGTCATTCAAGCTGGAAAGAGAAAATTTGTCCGCGCAATCATCAAATAAAAAAGGGAATTTATGCTATCTAAACCACAATTAAAGCCTTTAAAAATCGGAAAATACACGATTCCATTCCCCATTATTCAGGGTGGAATGGGAGTTGGAATTAGCTGGGATAACCTTGCAGGTAATGTTTCAAAACATGGAGCGCTTGGGGTAATTTCTTGCGTGGGAAGTGGCTATTACAAAAAAAGTGCCTTTGTGCAAAAAGTCATCAAGCATCGCCCTTTTGATACCATTAATTTTTACTCCAAAGAATCTTTATTTGAAATTTTTAAAAATGCGCGAAAAATTTGTGGCAACAATCCACTTGGTGCAAATATTTTATATGCTATTAACGAATATGGGCGCGTGGTGCGCGATGCTTGTGAAGCAGGCGCAAATATGATTATCACGGGTGCAGGATTGCCTACTAATATGCCGGAATTTACAAGCAATTTCCCCAATGTAGCACTCATTCCCATTGTCTCATCAGCCAAAGCTTTGAAAATTTTGTGTAAGCGTTGGGAGGGGAGATACAAAAGAATCCCCGATGCAGTAATTGTAGAGGGACCACTTAGTGGCGGACACCAAGGTGTGAGTTATGAAGACTGCTTTAAACCCGAATATCAGCTTGAAAGCATTGTCCCTGAAGTGCTAGAAGAAAGTAAAAAATGGGGTGAGATTCCAATTGTTGCTGCAGGGGGAATTTGGGATAGAAGCGATATTGACAAAATAATGGCATTAGGAGCAAGTGGAGTGCAAATGGGAACGCGATTCTTAGGATCAGAAGAATGCGATGCTCCCTATTACAAAGAACTAATGCCAAAAATTAAAAAAGAAGATATTGAACTTATTAAATCACCCGTTGGTTACCCAGCAAGAGCTATTGTTACAGGCATTATTAAAGAATTACGCGAGGGTAAAAAACCTAAAATTGCTTGTATTAGCAACTGCGTTTCACCTTGTAACCGCGGACAAGAAGCAAAAAAAGTGGGCTATTGTATAGCTGATGGTTTAGGCGATGGGTATCTTGGCGATCCGATCAATGGATTATATTTTACCGGAGCTAATGGATACCGAATTGAGAAAATCCAAAGCGTCAAAGAAATCCTTGATGAATTAACACAATGCTAAGAATCATCGCTTTATTTTTCTGTTTTTTTCATTTTGCTTGGGGCGGTATTTTAGAAATCCAATCTATTAAGCAAACCACAAATGGAGTTGCTCTAAATTTTAACCAAACCATTGAAAAAAAAGATTTCAAAAGCTTTGTCCTAGAAAATAAAGAGGGATTTCGCTATGTCTATGATATGCCAGCAGTCCTTATGGGCAAGGCAAAACTTTTAGAATTTGAAGGAGAGATTAGCTTAAGAATCGCACAAAACTCTCCAACAAAAGTGCGCTTAGTTATCCAAAGCCCCAAAAAACTAACCATTTCTTTAAATACTTCTAAAAAGCAAGCTCGCTTTTCTTTTCTTAAAGAAATCTCTATCCCATCGCTATTTGAAAATAACGCAAAACAGGAATCTTTAAAAAAAGATCGCAAAACAATAGTAATTGATCCTGGACATGGTGGAAAAGATTGTGGAGCTATTGGGGTTAATAAGACATGTGAAAAAATTATTGTGCTAAGCATTGGAAAATATCTAAGAGATATCCTGCAAGAGCGTGGCTACAAGGTCTATATGACAAGAAGTGGCGATAAATTTATCAAACTGCGAGAAAGAACGAGTTTTGCCAATGACAAAGAGGCTGATTTGTTTATTTCAATCCATGCTAATGCCATTGTTGATAATAAAAATTCGCTAGAAGGGGTGGAGAGCTATTTTCTCTCAACTGCAAGAAGCGAAAAAGCAAAAAATGTTGCTGCACTAGAAAATAAAGATGACATTGAATCTATGAATTACTTTTCTAAACAATCTGTTTTAAATACTCTAAATACCCAAAGAATCATTGCCTCAAACCGACTTGCCATTGACATACAATATGGAATGCTACAATCTTTAAGAAAAAACTATAAAATTGTTGATGGTGGAGTTAGGGAAGGTCCTTTTTGGGTTTTGGTGGGAGCTTTGATGCCATCAGTTTTGCTGGAAGTTGGATATATCACACACCCAACAGAAGGCAAACGACTAACACAAACCGCATTCCAAAAAAATATTGCCAAAGGAATTGCTGATGGCATTGATAATTACTTCATAAAAAATCCATAGAGGCAAAAAATGCGCAAAATTGCTTTACAAACCACTCTTTTTTCGTCATTATTTTTTATTTTAGCTATTTTTACCCTTTTAACATTGCTATTAAGCGGAATTGTTTGGGATTTTAGGCAAATGTTTAGACTTGTTACACAACCTTATGGTGTGTATTATTGCATCGGAATCACATTTTTAGCTTGTGGAATCATTATAAGCCTTTTTCATATGGCGCGAATCTATTCTAGCCACTTACCAAAATTCTATAGTGTGGCAATTTTGGTAGCTTTATGCCTTTTTGCTTTGCAACTATATTATGAGTTTTTTTGGCTTAAGCGATTTACTTATGATATTTTTTCGCTAGAAGATTCTTTAAAATTCACTAAAGAAAGTATTTTCAAAAAAGACTTTTATCAGCTCTATTTAGATTATAGCGTTTATTGTTTCTTTATTGTTTTTCCTTTTGCCATTTATCTTTTTCAGCTCAATTTTGACAAAAACACAAAAATTGGCAGAATCTTACAACTCACACAACCTAGCTTAAATGTCATCATTGTTGCTTTATCTGGCTTTGCTATTATGCCTTTTTTTAAAAATGGCGCACTGGGCTATGTAGATTTAGTGCTTATGTTAGCTGGGTTATCAATGGTAATGTTTCTTTGTTGGAAGCGTAAATATCTCATTAGCTCCTATGAGTTTTTTAACCTATTTCTTTTATGGGCAATCTGCCTTATTGTGCTTTTTATCTCCCATACTTTTGTTGATGGAGAATCATACTTTGAAATGCGAAAGGCATTTTATTTTCTTATGCTTTTTGGGTGGTGCAGTAGCTGGATGACAAAACTAACCACCAAAACTTCGATTTGATTCCCCTTTTATTTAAATCCACAAAAAATAAATACAATTTTTTTCTAATTTATCTTGACTTTTGTAAAATATAAGTATATAATTCTGGCTTTTAATCCGGATTAGCTCAGCGGTAGAGTAGGCGGCTGTTAACCGCTTGGTCGTAGGTTCGAATCCTACATCCGGAGCCATCATTAATCTCTTTCAATAGCTTCTTTACATAATCAAAAATCAAACCTTTAATCTTTAAAAGTTTTAAAAATAAAAGAAATGAAACTATCAATTATTAGGTAAGTTACCCCCTACTTAAAAAAAGCAAGAGCTCCCAAACTAATGTTAGCTAACACAAAAGACTTTTTGTTTATAGGCTAATTCCTAACCCAAATAACTGCAGAGAATTTGCCATTACACCTTGCTTTTATTCTAAGTATTGGAAGAATGGATAGAATGAAGAAGAAATGTAGATATTTAAATCAACTCCTAAGCAAGAATCTATTTTTTTAGCTTTTAAATAGATTCTCTCTTTCTTTTCTGGGTCTCTGTTTTTATTTTATATAGCAAATATAACTAAATTTAATTATAGAATGCTATATTTTAAAGTAATTTTTTATACCGCCAAAGTGGTGGTGCAACTCATCTCCTACCTAAGAGGCAAGAGTTTTCTTGCTTGTGGTTTGAAAAACCTATAAATACCCCCAAAATTAATTATTTTATTTATTTGCTCCAAGTCCGAATACCTTGATTTGTGTTAATTGTAGTTTCCAAGACCGAATCCATACTGCAACCAATTGGCAATTTAATCTCTTCAGAAAATGCCATTTCTTTTGGCAAATCTTTTTCTAGGGTAAATTTGGGTAACAAACTATCAACAAGTGCAATGCCCAACATATTACCATAGCCTAAAAGCATACTCATTTCGCCCGTTAAAGCAATCTTGCAATTTCCCCTATTAACACTTACAGAATTGATAACAATATCATTTTTTGCTTGAATTTTAAGTGTAGGTTGCGAAATATTCTCATAACTTTCATATGTAAGCTCACGCGCTAAATACTCATCTGGATTTTTTCTCCACAACCACTTAAAAGTGTAACCAACGCCAAAGCACCTAAAGCCATCTTGAAATTAATCTTTTTCATTTACCCTCCTTATTTTAAATTTTCTTTACCATACACCCAAAGCATATGATCCATTTGCCTATTATTAAATTCCTCCAAACCATAAAAAGTTCTAATTTCTTTAATAGCCTTTAGCAGATTCTCATAATTTTTTAAGCTATTTTGACTAAGCTTAAAAGAACAAAATTTATCTTTATTATTAAAATGAATTAAGCTCTTTTGGACAAAGCTATCAAAAATAATGTATTTATCTTTATTGTGATGAAAGCAATATTTACTCGCAAAAGAATATAAAAATGCTTGTTTGCCTTTAGAGTTTGTAAAATTTGCAATTTTTTCAATAACGCCCGTATCGCCCACTTTTAAAGCTTTATCAATACTTAAATTTAGGATTTTCTCAACAACCTCATGTATTCCATAAATTTTTAAATTTGTGCTATAAAAGCTGTCCAAAACACAAACCTTTAAAAGCACAGATTTTTTATCATTATTGCTTGGATATTGTGAAAAAATATCCACAATCACTTCTTCTTGATCTCTATAATGTTCATATTCCTTAGAATCATCGTATTCTGCTAAAGCTTCAAGTAAAGCTTGTTTAGCATTCTCTCTCATTTTACTCCTTTTTGCTAAAGAGAAAAATTTTACCCCCCCCCATTAGAAAATGCTTAAATTAAAAATTTTATCAATAATATTGTAAGCGAGATTTCTATTTAATTATTTTTTTAAATTCCATAATAATATTTATTATTAAATTTAAAAAAAGGAAGAATGTGATGATATATAAAAAGAGTTTGGGTTATATTTCTATAGCCTTATTTTTAATACTTAGCACAACCAATGCAAATGTTGCCAAACATTTCAAAGACTAAGAAGCCTTTGGGGTGAGGCTTGTGCGATAGGGCAAGAATCTTTTACTTAGAATTTCTTGCAAAAAATCATCTAGCTAATAAAATCTTCTTTGGGGAAAAACTCTGCGATCCAATCACATTGCTTTTCATCATAATTCTCTGATGCTCGAATCTTAAAGCGATTATTATCTTCTACAACTTCAAAAAATCTTTCAGGATTCTCTTTATTAAATAACACCCTAAGAAATTCTTCTTGCTCATTATTATAAAACTTGAATCTAATCATCGTTTCTGCTGATCCAATCTCTCCACGAATTATAACTTTAGCCTCCAAAACAGCCTTATCAATATTCCTTAAAAGTCTTTCGTTATGATAATTAATATTAACAATATCACGATATTCCTCTAGGAGTTTTTGATAATTTTTAAGCGATTTATCATATTGATCTACAATATTTTGAAGATTTTTTGGAATAGATTTGCCTTGAAGAGTATAAGTAATTTTATGCACTTTATTTTGCATAGTAAATAAAAAAGTATAAATCTCATCCATTCTCTTTCTTAAATGTTTAATATTAACCTGCAACTGCTTTTTTAACACTAAATATTCTGTTCTATCTTTTTTATTAAATGCAAATTTAGCAGGATTGCACTCAAAGAGATTGTGCTCCCCCAAAATATTATCCACCACTAAAGAATAACGAAAATAAATTTCATTATAAGATCGGACATTTTTCACATAAATATAATCAGCAACAATCTTTCCACCAAGCATACTCTCCACATAAGCTATTTTAGCCTCTACAATGCCTTTTTCTAGAACATCAATCACTGCTATATCGGCTTTAACATTTCCTTTATGCGATTTAATATAGGCGATTTTAGCTTCAATTTTTGAATCAAAATGAGTTAAGCCATCAATTTTTAGTATTTTAAAAAGATTGGCAGTTTCTTGCTTGTTGGTATTCAACTCATCGTCTATAATAAAATAAAAGGGTGCTATTTCTTTTAAAAATCCATCTTTTCTAGCACAAAATTTAATATGCGCAGAATCTTCTAAGGCAACAATGCTTAAATCACTTTTAATCTGATGTGATTGAATAGATTTAGCTGGCAAAATATGACCCTTTAAATCCCTGCCAATACGACCCTTAATAGCTTTGGTATAATCCAAAAGCAAATCCCCTTTATGAACAGCCTTCAAACAAACTTTAGGGGTAAATTTAGTTTGCAAATCACAAATCGCACTTTCATCTTGCATTTTATGATAAATTTCAAGCTTCTCACTTTTTCCCTCAACACTTGCTACTCCAGAAGCGACTTTAAAGGTAATTTTTGATGTGATACTACGAAATTTAAGCTTCTCAATCAAAATATCAATTTGCGATTCTAATTGCTTGGATTCTCTAATTCCAACAAAATAGCCTTCTAGAATCATTGCTCGATAAAGCTCTTGATAAATATCAACCTTTAATTTTCCATAGTATTCTACTTTAACCTTTGGAATCAAAGTTGCCATTAGCGTTGTATCTGCTTGGGGTATTAATTCAACTTTAAAAGGTAAGTTTTCTCTTTCTTTCTTTTTGCATAACTCAACCCTATAAATTTGCTTAATATCAACTTTTGCAATGTAATTAGCATCTTTATCAAAGAGATTTAGTAAGTGGATTTTTTTGAAATTATTTTCTCCGTGGCGACTACAAAATGTAGCAAAACCCAAAAAATAAAAATCCATTTCTTCTTGATAAATTTGACTTTGTTCTTTTAAAAAAGCTTTAATATTTTCAATTTTTTCAAAAATCTTATAGCCTCTTGAAGCAAAAACCATTTACAATATTCCTTATTGAAAGTATTTTTTAATAAGCATTTTATAATATTGCTCTTCTTGTAATCGCTCATCGATTAAAACCAATGGTTGCTTACAAACCTTACAACGCAAAAAAGTTCGCTTTGTTTGCATCATTTCATGCAAAGAATCACAAACTTCAAAAACTTTTGTATGACAAAGGCAAATATAATTATGATGCTTTTGTTCTTCAATCCTATGGATATTTTGGCTAAGAGCTATAATCTTAGTTTGCTGCTCCAAGGAATAAGGAATCTCGCCTACATCTATCAAATGATTGTGGTAAGCTTCTAAGCGTTTGTCTTCGTTTAAAATATGATTAACCAACCAATTTTTTGAGAAACCATAAAATTTCTCACAACTTTTTTGAATATCTTTAGAATCAATTTTAAAATTTTGCAAGATATTAATCAAGCCCTTATGCAATCTTTTATGTTGTTCTGCAAAAGGAAAACAAACTCTATCCATATAGGCTTCCTCATCTTTAAAATGAGTAATAGTGTATTCCAAAAAACGATTAATGAGTGCTAGTAATAATTTTTCTTTGTTTTCAATGGGAGAATTTGCCAAACGATTAGCAATTGCTAAACATTGAAAAAAATATTTATGTTGATCATCTAAAAGCTGATTCTTAACACTAAATTCTTCGCTCCATTCTAGCATAGGGCTACTCCCATTAATTATTTTAACAGCGAATCATTATAACCCACAAAACTTTAATTATGTTTAAAAATTAGTTTTCTAAATTAGAATAAAAATTTTGGTAAAAATCTTGGAATTCACCCTTTAAAATAGCCTCTCTAGCCTCTCTAGCTAAATCCAAATAATAAGCAAGGTTATGAATACTTGCAAGACGAAAATAAGTCATTTCTCCCGCTCTAAAAAGATGATGCAAATAAGCTTTTGAAAAATTTTGGCAAGTGTAACATTGGCATTTAGAATCCAAAGGCATAGCATCAAGCTTAAACCGAGATGATTTAATAGAAAGTTTGCCAAAATGGGTAAAAATCGTGCCATTGCGCGCATTTCTTGTTGGCATCACACAATCAAACATATCCACACCTCTTGCGATAGCTTCTATAATATCTTGTGGTGTGCCAACCCCCATTAAATAGCGAGGTTTATCTTTGGGTAAAAGCGGAGTGGTGAATTCTAGCGTTTCATACATTAATTCATTAGGCTCTCCCACTGCCAATCCTCCAATAGCATAACCATCAAAATCTGCCATTGAAGTCAAATCTCTTGCGCTTATTTCTCTAAACTCTCTATCGGTTCCACCTTGATTAATTGCAAAAATATGATTAGTCCATTCCCTACCCTGCTCCCTTGCTTGAATCTTTTGGGCATTGTGAAATGTGATTGCCTCATTAGCCCATTTGCTCGTGCGATTAATAGATTTTAAAATACGCCCTTTACTTGCTGGTAACCCCACCAAATCATCTAAAATCATCATAATATCACTATTTAAATCATATTGAATCTCCAACACCTTTTGAGGAGTAAAAAAGTGTTTACTTCCATCAATATGGCTCTTAAACAAAATTCCTTCATCAGAAACTTTAACATTATCGCTCAAACTAAAAGCTTGGAATCCGCCACTATCAGTTAAAAAATTTCTTGGGAATTGACTAAAATGATGCAATCCTCCTAGCTGCTTTATAACTTCTGATCCTGGTCGCAAATAAAGATGATAAGTATTCCCTAAAATAATAGGAGCATTAAGCGCTAATAAATCATTAAAATCTAGAGCTTTTACACAAGCTTGTGTGCCAACAGGCATAAAGATTGGTGTTTGGATTTCCCCGTGTGCGAGTTTAAGGATACCTGCCCTTGCTTTACCATCAATATTTTGCAAATTAAATTCCATTTTCAACCTTTTTTTGTTACATTTTTAAAAAATTATTTAGGGTTTGCTATGCGAAAAGTGCTTTTAATTTTAGATGGAATTGTAGCAAAAGAATTTGCCACCACCATTATGAACAAATATTTTGATGAAAATTATTATATTTTTGTCTCTATAGATAAAGATCTCTTACCCAAAAATACAACCGAATATCACGAATCTTATCAATTTGACCCTTGCTCTTCTAGAAAATTAAAAGAGATTCTAAGCCCACAAATCACAGATTGCTACATTATAACAGAGCAAAAAGAAGATAGAGAAATTATCTACAATACTTTACGCGCCTATAGCAAAAATTTTCAAATTACCATACTTGGAGAACTCACTCCATCTAAAGAAATCAAAGAAGATAAGCAACTTAATTTAATTAGCAAATCTAATGTGCTAAGCGCTAAGCTTTTTGAAAAATTCCCCAATGTTCCACGAACAGCTAAATATATTGGCTTAGGGCAAGGCGAAATTATGCAAATTAGTGTGCCATTTGGTAGTCCTTATGCTTATCGTAGCGTTGGAGTTATCAAACAAAAAAAATGGAAAATTGCTGTAATTTACCGCAATAATGAAGTGATTTTACCCAAATACTCTACAACTATTTTTCCCAACGATTCCTTGCTTTTAGTTGGAGATCCTACTACACTTTGGGATATTTATCACCGAATCAAAGAGGAAATAGGACAATTTCCAACACCTTTTGGGCGTGATGTGGTTTTATATTTTAATCTACTTAAACCAAAAGCTTTAGAGATATGTTTAGAACAAACTTTATGGCTTTTTAGCAAATTTAAAAACAAGCGGTTGCATTTGTGTTTTTATAATCCCTCCTCACTGCAAGATCTTGAAACAATTAAAAATCACCCAGACTTAAATAAAGATAATATTTCGTGGCATATTGAATTTTATGAAACCTCGCTTAAAAATATTATTCTAAGGGATAAAAATAATAAAAATATTGGACTTATTTTGATTGACAAAAATATTTTTGAAAGTCATAAAAATTTCCTTTTTGGTTTAGGGATTCCATTGCTTAAATTTGGAAATTCTCCGCTTAACTCATTAACTCATAGCGCTGTTATAATCCCTAAAAAAACCGAAGAAGCTGAAAAAATCTCTTCAGTTGTCTTTGATTTTTCTACCCAAATGGGCTTAAAAATTTTACTTTATGATTTTGATCCTGATAAAAACTATCATGAACAAGCCGCTGATTATTACCATCATATTGAAAAAGTTTTTGATAAGAAAATTGAGCTTATTAAATCTGATACGCTAAATCCCATTATTTGGCTAAATAGGCAAGAGCAGACCCTGCAAATCTTACCACTTAAAAAAGAAACACTTCAAAAGCCCTTATGGTTTTCACTCACTGAAATAGAAAATCTAAGCACACATCTTCCTAATGTGCCACAGCTTTTTATTCCTCTCTCTGTTTAAGAATCTGATACCTAATCTCGGCTTCTTCCCAGTCTTGTAGCGTATCAATATCTTGAACTTCTCTCCTTGGTAGCAAAAAACTCTTTGAATCTTCAAAAATATTCTCCTTGTTCTGCCATACTTTTGCCCTAGCAAAGTAAAATTGCCCTGCATCGTGATAAATTTTTTCCAAATCTTGGGAACGCTTAGTAAAATATTGAGCAAAAAGCATTTTATTTTTATTTTCTTTTATTCTAAAGGCTCTAAAGGGAGAGTAATCATATTCTACCGCCGATAAAAGATAACACAAGTCATCGCGACATAAAAATGCCTCTTGCAATCTCTTTGAATTTAAAAGTGGTGCTGTTGCATAGAGACAACACACCCATTCTTTTTGTAATTTTAGCTTTTGGATTCCCTCTATAATCACTTCTCTTGTCCCTATAAAATCTCCACTCAAAGCCTCTGTTCGCTTAAGTGGTAAAGCCCCAAACTTCTCTGCACACTCCAAAATCTCACAATCTTCACTAGAGACATAAATTTTAGAAAAAATTCCACTATTCTTTGCATTTTCAATACTATAAGCAAGAATTGGTTTGCCTAAAAAATTTTTAATATTTTTTCTTGGAATCCTTTTACTACCTCCACGCGCAGGAATAATGCAAATGCATTCTACTTGCATACAATCCACTTCCTTAAAGCTTCAATCACTTTTTCTTGTTCTTCAAAAGTTAGTGTTGGATACAAAGGGAGTGTTAGGGTATTTTTATAATATTTTTCTGCATTTTTAAAATCACCCTTTTTAAATCCAAATCGCGCATAAAAAGGTTGTAGATGAATGGGGATATAATGCACTTGTGGAGCAATGCCCAACTCAAGTAAACACGCATAAAGTTCCCTGCGTTTGATTCCAGAATTTTTATTTAGCAAAATCACATAAAGGTGAAAAGCACTATAATTATGTGATTCTACAAAAGGCAAGGTAATTTCTAAATCTGCCAATCTTTCGCTATAGATTTTAGCCAATTCATTGCGTTTTTGAACATAAGCATCTAATCTTTTTAACTGAGAGATTCCCAAACTTGCATGCAAATCACTCAAGCGATAGTTATAGCCTAAAATTTGTTGTTCATAATACCAAGGTGCTACATTTTTTTTATTTTCAAATTCCTCTTTATCTTTGGTGATTCCATGGCTTCTTAATTTTTGCATTTTTTGAGCATATTTAAGATTATTGGTAACTGCCATTCCACCCTCTGCAGAAGTGATAATTTTCACAGGATGGAAGCTAAAAACTACAATATCACTGAATCTGCAATTTCCAATGGGATAAGTGCGATATTTACCACCTAGCGCGTGAGAAGCATCTTCCACGATTTTAAAACCATACTTTTGGGATAACTGCCAAATCCTTTCCATTTCACAGCTTTGCCCTGCAAAATGAACTGCTACTAACACTTTAGGTAATTTACTTTTCTTGGTTTTTTTAAGCTTTTCTTCTAGCAAATTTACATCAAGATTATAGGTTTTTTTGTCAATATCTACAAAATCTACTTTTGCTCCACAATAAAGTGCGCAATTACTCGATGCTACAAAACTAATAGGTGTAGTCCAAAGCCAATCTCCCTCACGCAATCCCAAAGCCAAAATCGCACAATGCAATGCCGAAGTAGCACTATTAACTCCCACAGCATACTTTGCGCCTACCTTTGTTGCAACCTGCGATTCAAATTCTGCAACCTTTGGTCCTTGAGTAATAAAAGGAGACTGCAAAACTTCTAGCACACTTTGTATGTCTTCTTGAATAATCTCTTGTTTCCCATAAGGTATCATCTTAATCTCCTAAAAGCTTTAAAAATGCTTCTGTGTTAAGCCATTGAGTGTTAGAACCAGAATTGTATTCAAAACCTCTTTGAACTAATTTTCCCACTTCACCTAATGCATTAGTGCTAAAATCTGTAATAAAATTAAATTGAATTGTTGGAGCAATCACAAAATGATCATTAAACTCATAAGTAATATGACTATCATCACTTGGACACATTGTTTCATGGATTTTTTCTCCAGGACGAATCCCAATAATCTTATGAGGCAAATTTGGAGCAAGAGCCTTAGCTACTTCAGTGATTTTCATTGAGGGAATTTTAGGGACAAAAGTCTCTCCACCTTTCATTCTCTCAAAATTTTTCAAAACAAAATCCACCCCTTGCTGCAAGGTAATCATAAATCGTGTCATCTCTGTATCAGTAATAGGTAATTCTTTAGCTCCTTTAGCAATTAATTTTTGAAAAAATGGCACGACAGATCCCCTTGATCCAATAACATTCCCATAACGCACAACAGAAAAACGAGTTTTTCGGCCTCCTGTCATATTATTAGCCGCTACAAAAAGTTTATCACTAGCAAGTTTTGTAGCTCCATAAAGATTGATGGGATTAGCAGCTTTATCTGTAGAGAGAGCAATCACCTTTTCCACTCCATTAGCCAAGGCTGCGCTAATCACATTTTGCGCCCCATAAATATTTGTCTTAATACATTCTGTAGGATTGTATTCTGCAGCAGGCACTTGCTTAAGCGCTGCTGCGTGAATGATATAATCAATTCCATTTGTAGCCTCTTTTAATCTTGCTTCATCTCTCACATCACCCAAAAAATACCGCATACAAGAATCACTATAAACTTGTGCCATTTCATATTGCTTAAGTTCATCGCGAGAGAAAATCACGATTCTTTGGGGCTTATAACGCTTTAATAGGGTTTTTGTATATTGCTTCCCAAAGCTACCTGTCCCACCTGTAATTAAAATATTTTTACCATCAAACACAACTTCCCCTTAAGTTTGGATACCTTATTTTGCCATAAATCCCTTTAATTATTCAAAAGCATCTTTATAAAATTATTATTTAAGTAAAAAGGGTATATAATTAACCATTTTTCTAAAAAGTTTAAGGGTAAAATTATGGATATTAAATTAGTTCGCGAACACATCAGTGAAAAACCTCAAAAAGTTACAATAAAAAAATTAGAAGAAATGCTAGAAGCTCAAAAAATGGATATTTTTTATTGCGATAAAGAAAATTCCCATAAAGATATGATGGCATTAATGGAATACTTTGAAAAAAAAGGGAAACATGTTTATTTTAGAGAAGTTAAATATGGACTAGATGAAGGTGATTATATGTATGAATTCCACATATTATAATTTAAAGAGCTAGACTTGAACAAGAAACTCTATATTGAAACCTTAGGTTGTGCGATGAATGAACGCGATAGTGAGCACATCATCGCAGAACTTGAAGAAAAAGAAAATTACACACTAACAAAAAATCCAAAAGAAGCTGATTTGATTCTTATTAACACTTGTAGTGTGCGTGAAAAGCCCGAAAAAAAGCTTTTTTCTGAAATTGGACAATACGCAAAAATCAAAAAAGAAGATGCAAAAATCGGCATTTGTGGTTGCACTGCAAGCCACTTAGGTGATGAAATTTTAAAAAAATCCAAAGCTGTTAATTTTGTGCTTGGCGCTAGAAATGTTTCTAAAATCTCTCAAATTCTACACAAAGATCGTGTTGCTTGGGTAGATATTGATTATGATGATAGCACCTATGTTTTTAGCTCCAAACATAACTCAACTCTCAAAGGCATGATTAACATCTCCATTGGTTGTGATAAACAATGCACTTATTGCATTGTCCCACACACACGAGGCAATGAAATCTCAATCCCTGCTGATTTGATTTTAAAAGAAGCTAAGAAGCTTGTAGATAATGGTACAAAAGAGATTTTGCTTCTAGGACAAAATGTGAATAATTATGGTCGGCGTTTTTCTAATGATCATCGCAAAATTAACTTCACGCAACTTTTGAATGAAATTTCACAAATCAATGGTTTGGAGAGAATCCGATTTACCTCTCCACATCCCTTGCATATGGATGATGAATTTATCAATGAATTTGCAACCAATCCAAAAGTGTGCAAGGCAATCCATATGCCTTTGCAAAGTGGTTCTACAAAGATTTTACAAAAAATGAAGCGCGGATACTCTAAGGAATGGTTTTTAGATCGTGTGGCAAAAATGCGCTCTTTAATTCCTGAATTGAGTATTGGAACTGACATTATTGTGGGCTTTCCAACAGAGAGTGAGGAAGATTTTTTAGACACCTTAGATGTGCTAGAGAAAGTGCGCTTTGACACGCTTTATAGTTTTATTTACTCCACACGCCCACACACACAAGCTGCAACTTGGCTTGATAATGGCGAAATCCAGCTTCTTGATGAGGAAACTGCCAAAAATAGATTAATAATTCTAAAAGATAAACACAAAGAAATCCTAGCACAAGAAAACGCTAAGCAACTTGGCAAAATTCACCCTGTATTATTTGAAAGCTATGATGAAGAAAACCTTCTTTTAGAAGGCAGAAGCGATACTAATAAACTTATAAGAGTTAAGGCAGGGAGAAACCTTATTGGAGAAATTTGTAATGTAAAAATCTCTGAAATCAAAGGTGCACAGCTCATTGGAGAGCTTCTTTAGAATCTTAGAGATGAAAAATATCAAAAGAAAACTCATTCTTTTCTTTTCTCCCTCTTTGATTTTTTTTCTCATCAAACTTCTTTATAAAACCTGTAAAGTTGAATACCAAATTGACCCCAAAACACTAGAATTACTTCAAAAACAACAAAATTTTATAGTAGCCTTTTGGCATGGGAATCTACTTATGCAACCTTACCTTTTTAAGAAAGTTCTAAAAAATAGCCCTCAAAAAGCCTATGTGCTTATTAGCCAACATTTTGATGGAGATATTATTAGCCACGCAATCAAGCTCTTTGGGATTGATTCATTAAGGGGATCTAGTTCTAAGGGAAATATTAAAGTGCTTCTTTTAGCTCTAAGAAAACTTCAAAAAAATGATTTTATAGTCATCACTCCAGATGGACCAAGAGGACCCTATCACAGCATTGCAGATGGAATCGTGCTACTCTCCCAAAAATCAAAAAGACCTATTGTTTCTTCACAAATCCATTACCAAAAATTTTGGGAATTTAAGAGTTGGGATAGATTCCAAATACCAAAGCCTTTTAGTCGCATTACCTATATTCTAAAAGAGCCTTTGTGGATTGAAAACTTAGACTTAGATAAAGCAAAAGCCAAAATTCAACACATTATGGAAGCTTAAAATTGAAAAATACTTTTTTATATTTGCTCTTAGTTGCGATTCTTTTATTGATTTTAGGGTATTTTTTTTCACCTTCTTATACCTTAAGCTCTCAAGCCAAGAAAGAATTTACCAAAGGAAACTACCAAGAGTCTTATCAACTTGCCACGCTTGCACTCAAAGAAGACCCCTATAATCGTTCAGCCTTTAGCATTGCTAATCAATCCAAACAACGACTAAACCTCCAAAGATTCTTACAAAAAACGCAAGATTATTATAAAAAAGTCTCAAAACTACTCCAAAGTCCCTCCATAACTCCACAAGAACTTTTAGAGATTCAATGGATTTATGATGCCTTTAGTAAAGAATACGCCACTCTTTATTTCTTTAACAAGCCAACACCTGATGAAAAAGAAGCCATAGAAAATTATGCGCAATGGTTTAAGCAACTCAAAGAAAAAATTGACCTTGCAAAAAAGCAATCATCATTAAATAAATCTTAAGTTTAAGCAGATTTTTTATCAAACTTTGTTAAAATAAAAAAGACATTTTTAACAAAATTAATATCACACTTTTAAACAAGGTATTTAATGAAAATTATTCTTATTTTACTTTTATCTTTTAGTTATGCTTTATCGCAATTTAATTCCACTACTTACGATCTCAAAAACGAAGAAGTGTTAAAAACTTTTGATGTGAATCCAGATTTTTTAAACAATCCCTACTTCATTGATGTTAAAAATTCCTTTTTAGGAGAAATCAAACAAGATTATTTACTTAAAAAATTTAAAGATAATTATGAATTTATTCCCACTTTAAAAGCAATGTTTTTAGAAGAAGATATTCCTCAAGAATTTCTCTATCTTGCAATGATTGAATCAGGTTTCTCACTCTCTGCAAAATCCAATAAACGCGCCGTTGGAATGTGGCAATTCGTGCCAAAAACTGCACAATCTTTGGGATTAGATATTAACACCCAAATTGATGAACGCAAAGATCTTATCAAATCCACTAAAGCAGCCATTGTTTATCTAAAAAGCCTAAAGCAACAATTTGGGAAATGGTATCTTGCAGCAATTGCTTATAATTGCGGAGAAGGCAGACTTAGAAAAGCTATCAAAGAAGCCAATAGCGATTCACTTAGCATACTTTTAGATACAGAAAAAAAGTATATTCCCCTTGAAAGTCGCATGTATATACGAAAGATTCTTTCGCTTTCACTCTTGTTTCACAATGTCAATATGCTTAAAACCAACGACTATGATTATTTTTTAAACCGCGGCGCTAACTCGCTCTTAGCCACCATTGAAGTTGCGCCTGCTACTCCACTTGCAAAAATTGCAAGAGAAGCAAATCTGCCTTTAAATAAACTCAAAGCCTACAATCCACAATTTAAGCGCAATATTACCCCAACATATGCCAAAATCTATTCTATTTATTTACCTTATCAATTCTTAGCTACTTACAAAACAAATACTATTGATAAAGTCGCCATTCAAAACAAGCCTTACATACTTCATCGCGTCAATAAAGGCGACACAATTTACTCCATTTCTAAACACTATGGGGTTTCTTCAAAAACTATTACTCAATACAATGCTATTAAAAATGCTAATTCACTCTCTATCAATCAAGAGATTGTGATTCCTTTAGAGCAAGGATAAACTATGAAAAAAACTCTTTTTTTAAGCCTAATATTTACATTTTTGTTCTTTGGTTGTAGCAGCAAAAACAATCTTTACTACAATAAAACTCCTAATTATGGAACAATGAATAACAGCCAGCAAAGCCAAAAAGCTACGATGCGCCCTTATCAAATCAATGGCAAATGGTATTATCCAACTATGGTTGCTTTAGGCGAAACTTATGAGGGGATAGCTAGTTGGTATGGACCAAAATTCCACGGCAAAAAAACCTCCAATGGTGAAACTTATAGTATGTATGCTCACACAGCCGCTCATAAAACTCTGCCGATGAATACTATCGTGCGTGTTACAAGCAAAGAAAATGGAAAATCTACCATCGTTAGAATCAATGATCGCGGACCTTTTATTAGTGGCAGAATCATTGATTTATCTAATAGTGCAGCGCGTGATATAGATATGCTCCAAAAAGGGACTGCAAATGTCAGAATCGAAGTGATTGGATTTAATGGCGCAATCTCTAATTCTATTCCACTTACCAAAGAAACACTTGCTACAAGTGAATACAAAGTTGCTACCACGCAAACAAGCGTTCAGCTTTCACAATTCTTAGTTCAAATTGGAGCCTTTAGAAATAAAAATGGAGCACAAAGATTTCAACAAACTCATGCAAACTCTCACGGATATAAAGCGATTATCAAAGAATATTCTCTTAATGGCTTACCTATTTATCGCGTTATGCTAAGTGGATTTCAAAGTGAGGCTGAAGCAAGAGATTTTATCTCTCTCCAAAAAATCGCTGGTGCATTCATCACTACGGAGTAAAATATGGAAACTTTAACAAGAAACACCAAAGAAACTCAAATCTCTGCTAGTTTAGAAGTCTATGGTTTTGGTATAGCAAATATCCAAACAGGGATTGGTTTTTTTGATCATATGTTACAATCGCTTTGCAAACACGCTTCTTGGAATCTAACCCTAGAGTGCAAGGGGGATTTAGAGGTGGATTATCATCATAGTGTTGAAGACTGCGGAATCGTTATTGGACAGCTTCTTAGAAATTCTCTTTTTCCTATTCAAAATGTTGAGCGCTTTGGTAATAGTGCAGTTGTAATGGATGAGGCTTGTGTGGAATGTGATTTGGATCTTAGCAATCGTCCTTTTTTGGTTTTTGAAGTCAAGACAGAGGGCAAAGTTGGCACTTTTGATTGCGAGTTGGTTGAGGAGTTTTTTAGGGCTTTAGTCTTTAATGCCGGTTTATCAGCGCATATCATACAAAAAAGAGGCAAGAATCGTCACCACCTTATTGAAGCCAGTTTCAAAGCCTTTGCTGTTGCCTTGCGTCGCGCTTGTGTTAAAAACGAGAAAATAGGAATCCCAAGCACCAAAGGTATCTTATGATTAAACTAATCGTGCTTGATGTTGATGGAACCCTAACTGATGGTAAAATTACTTATAATAATGAAGGAAATGAGCTTAAAAGCTTTAATGTCAAAGATGGACTTGGGATTGCTGCTTGGATCAAGCTTGGCAAAAAAGCGGCAATCATTACAGGCAGAAAATCACAAATCGTAGAAAATCGCGCCAAAGAGCTTGGCATCACCTACATCAAACAAGGAATCTCTAACAAAGCCAACGCACTTTATGAGATTTTAGATCAATCTCAAATCCACATTGATGAAGTTGCTATTATTGGCGATGATTTAAATGATTTATCTATGTTTAAAATCGCCAAATACACTTTTGCGCCTAAAGATTCTGCTAAAGAAATTCAAAGAATTGCTCACATGGTCCTAAGTAAAAAAGGTGGCAAAGGTGCTGTTAGAGAAATGATTGATATTCTTATCAAACAAGAAAACCTAGAGGATAAACTCTATGAGATTTTCTAGTCTAAGAAAACACAAAAACCTCTCAAAGCCAAAAAGTGGAAGAATCGTAACAGGCTTTTTTGTATGCCTTTCGCTTTTTAGCATTGCAATGGTTTTTATACTCAACAAGCAACAAGAGGAGAAAAAACAAGCTCTTGCAAATATTTCACGTTTTGAAGCTTTTGATTTTGAATATTACAAAATCTCATCACTAGGTGTAGAGACTTATGCTATAGGCAAAAATGCTAAAGAAACCAGTAAAGAAAGTGGCATTTTAGAGCAAATTAGCGTTAATCATTATTTGTTTGAAGAGCAAAAATCAGAATTTTTGCAATCTAGTTTAGCCTTTTTCAATAGACAAGACATTCTTTTCCCCAAAGGTGTTAATTACACGCGTGATGCCATTAAATTTTGGAGTGAAGTGGCTAATTATTCTATCCCAACAAAAGAAATTTTAGGAAAGGGAGACTTTATGATTTTTAGCGAAACCTACAATATTCGGGGCAAAAATATTCTTTATAAAAATGGCAAAATCTATGCCAATAATGTTCATGGAACTCTTACAACGGATAAAAAATGAGGTTTTTCATTTTAATACTTGCCTTTTTATTGCCCTTGATTGCCGATGAAATAGTTATCGATGCCCAAGAGCTTATTGCCGATGAAAAAAGCAAAGTTACCCAACTAAAAGGAAATGTGCAAATCACAAGATTGCACGATAAGCTAAATTGTGATGAAGCCTATATTTTCTTAGATAAAAATAATAAGCCCACCAAAATGCAAGCCCTAGGAAATGTGAAGTTTTGGCTAACTTTAGAAAACAATCGCAAGATTCAAGGCAAAGCCAATGAACTTCTTTATTTTCCAAACACTCAAGAATATCAAATTATTGGTAGCGCTTTTGTAGAAGAACCTGCTAAAAAAAACGAAGTTAAAGGAGAAAAAATCATTATCCGCTATAAAGAGGGTTATATTAACATTGTTGGAGATGACAAAGCTCCTGCACGACTAATATTTAAACTTGACAAAGAAACAAAAAAATGACTTACACACTCTCTAAAGCCAGTTTTTTTACCTCAGCGCAAAATCTCTCCCAATGCCCTCCACCACTCCTAAGTGAAATTGCTTTTTTAGGGCGAAGTAATGTGGGTAAAAGCACCCTTATTAATCTCTTATGCAAACAAAAAAATCTAGCAAAAAGCTCTCAAACACCGGGAAAAACACAGCTTATTAACTTTTTTTTAACACATTGGAAACAAAAAGATAGTGATGAAATTTTACAAATTTATTTGGTTGATTTACCTGGATTTGGTTATGCTAAAGTCTCCAAAACACAAAAAGAGCTTTGGAATAAAAATCTCATTGAATTCTTAAAAAAGCGTGATAGTATCCGACTTTTTGTGCATTTGCGCGATAGTCGCCACCCTCATTTAGAAATTGATTCTAATCTTGTTGAATTTTTAAGACCTTTTTTAAGAAAAGATCAAAAAATCTTACAAATTTTTACCAAATTTGACAAACTCAACACTACCCAAAAAATCAATCTTAAAAAAGAATTTCCAAATGCGCTATTTTCTAGCTCTTTACAGAAAAATAACCTTCAAGAAATGAGCGATTTTATCCTTAATCACACGCTAGGAATTCAAACAAATCTTGGAGAAACAGAATGATTATCACACGACCCACACTCAAAAATATCCCGCAAATGCGCGAGATTCTTAAGCCCGAAATTAAACGTGGAGTGATTTTAGAGAGACCCTTAGATATAATGGCAAATATGATTCGATCTTATCATATTGCTTGGGAAGAAGAAGAAATCCTAAGCTCACAGCAAAAACTCCATTTAGAAAATAAAAAGCTAGAGGATTTAAAAAAACCAATAATGCTAGGCTTTTGTGCGTTACATATTCATTCTTTGGAATTAGCAGAGATTCGCAGCCTTATTGTTGTGCCTTTTGCACAAAGAAAAGGCGTAGCAAGTGCCTTGATAGCAGATTGCCTTAAAGAGGGCAAAATTTTGGGTATTAGTGAAGTTTTAGTTTTAACTTACAAAAGGGTTTTGTTTGAAAAAATGGGCTTTAATGAAATTAGCAAAGAAAAGATTCCTAATCAAAAAATTTGGGCGGATTGTATTTTATGCAAGCATTTTCCTCTATGCGACGAAATCGCACTGATAAAAAAATTCTAAGAATCTTTTTCTTAGTTATTGGCATTGTTTTTTATATTTCTATTAGTGATATTTACTATCTTTTGCCTCCACTTTTTGGAGTTATTTATGTATTAGCACAGGAGAGGTATGAAGCAAATGATATTAACGCCTTTTATTGGCTAATCCCCCTTTTAATTTTTCTTGAAACAAGCAAGGGATTGCCTTTTTTAAGCACTCTTTTGTTTATGGCTTTTTCTTTTAAAGTCATCTTACCAAAATTTAGAAAATTTTTTGGCTTTAGTAAAGTTTTTATCCCATTTTTTATTATTTATGCCTATTTTGGCTATTTTATATTTTTAAACTTTATGGGATTTTTATTAGATTATGATGTGCCACCATTTTCTTGGTTTCTTAGCTTTTATGCTGGGATTGAAATTGTGTTAATTTGGCTATTTTTATGGGTATTTTAAATGCATAAACGTTTGTATTTTATCTTTTTTTGTTTTATCGTCTTTTGGTTGATTTTACTAATAAAAATCTTTAACTTGAGTATTCTTAAAAATGAACAATATCAAGAACAAGCTATGAAAAATATCCTGCGTGAAGAAATCATTGCCCCTATTAGGGGAGAAATTTTTGATCGCAATGGGGAACCACTTGCCACAAATAACATAGGTTTTACAATTTCACTCCCACCCAACTTATCTTTACGATCAAATTTACCTATTTTAGAAAAAGAAATTGAATATCTTTTGACATTTTTTCCGCAACACACCAAAGAAGAATTGATAAAAAAATACCGACAAAAAGATTCGCCTTATAACCACGATTTTATTCCCATTATTGATTTTGTGGAGCACAGCTTTATCCTAAAACATTATCCGTATTTTTTTCAAAATGAAATTTTAAGAATCAGCCCTCTAGCAAGGCGTTATTATCCCCACAAACAAAGCGCTTCGCATATTATTGGCTATGTTAGCAGAGCAAATGAAAGAGACATAGAGCTTCAGCCTATTTCTAATTATACTCAAAACATTGGCAAAGATGGACTAGAGAAGCAATATGATGACTTTTTACAAGGACAACTTGGTAAGAGAGTAATAAAAGTTGATGCCCTAAATCGCGAGATTCAAACCCTCTCTCACCAAGATTCTAAAAAGGGCGATTCTCTAATTACTACCTTGGATATCGAATTACAAAAAGCAATGGATCAAGCTTTTGAAGGAAAAAATGGCACTGCTATTATTATGGATGCTACCAATGGAGAGATTCTAGCCGCAGGAAGCTACCCTGAATACGATCTAAATCAATTCATTGGCGGAATCTCACACGACAATTGGAATGCCTTGCGTGATAGCCCATACAAACCCCTTATTAACAAATTTGCCAATGGATTATATCCGCCAGGATCGGTAATAAAAATGGGAATGGGATTAGCCTTTTTGGAATATGCAAAAATTGATGAAAAAGAAGAGCTTAATACTCCTGCTTTTATTGAATCAGGTGGAAGAAAATTTCGTGATTGGAAAAAAGGAGGTCATGGAAAATCTGATCTCTATAAAGCCCTAAAACGAAGTGTGGATGTGTATTTTTATCTCCTTTCTCAAAAGGTTGATTTTGAAGATATTGCCAATGTCTTAAAACAAATGGGATTAGGCGAAAAAACTGGAGTTGATTTGCCTAGCGAATCGCGCGGAATTGTCCCTTCTCCTAGCCTGAAATTCAAGCGCTTTAGAGATAAATGGTATGAAGGTGATAGTATTATTAGCTCCATAGGGCAAGGTATGTTTCTTACTACTCCTTTGCAAATTGCAAACTACACTTCCCTTATTGCAACAGGCAAACTCCCCACTCCTCATTTTGCCAAACGTATTCAAGATAAAATCCAATCCTACCCACCCAAAGATGTGTTAAATGATTTTCAAAAAAGCAAAATGGGAGTTTTACGCGAGGGAATGCGACAAGTCTGTAGCGAAACAGATGGTACTGCTTATTATGCCACACGCGCCAGTAGAGTGAAACTAGCTTGTAAAACAGGAACTGCACAAGTTGTTGGAATCTCACAAGAAGATGAAGAAAGAATCAAAGAAGAAGAAATGGATTATTTTCATCGCTCACAAGCTTGGATTACAGGATTTTTACCCATTGATAATCCTAAATATGTAATTACAATTATGGTAGAACACGGCGGTAGCGGATCTGGTGCTGGGGGACCGCTTTTAGCAGAGCTTGCTAATGCCCTAATAGACTGGGGCTATGTCAAAGAGACGCGCAAAAAAAAGGAATAGTAATGACTTTAGATTTTCTTCCAAAACTCCTTGCAAACAAAAAAATCATTCTAGGAATCTGCGGTAGTATTGCCATTTATAAATCAATAGAAATTTTGCGCAACCTCCAAAAACTTGGTGCGAGTGTGCGCGTTGTAATGAGTGATGATTCGCAAAAATTTATCAATCCGCTTTTATTTGAAGCACTTTGTGGTTACCAAGTGCTAACCACGCAATCCCAAAATTGGGGAGAGATTCCACACAATCACATTGAAATAGCCTCGTGGGGCAATATATTTTTAATAGCTCCAATTAGCGCTAATTCTCTTAATAAGGTCGCTTATGGAATAGCAGATAATATTCTTTTGGAGAGTTTTTTAGCCTTTGATGGTCCAAAACTCATCGCTCCTGCTGCTAATACCAAAATGCTCCAAAATCCTACCACCCAAAGTGCTTTAAATCTTCTTATTCAAAGAGGAATTGCCATTATTCCCTCCCAAAGTAAAGAACTTGCCTGTAAAACTATAGGTGATGGCGCATTAGCCGATCCTTTAGAAATTACTTACCAAACCATTCGCGCATTTTATCAAGAAAAGTTTTGGGAAAATAAAGCCCTTTGTATCACAAGTGGAGGTAGCAAAGAAAATATTGATAGTGTGCGCTATCTTTCAAATCATTCTAGCGGAAAAATGGGCGCTTCTTTGGCTTTAGCGGGATATTTTCTAGGCGCAAAGGTTACTTATATAGGTAGCCTATGCCCCTACCCTCTCCCACTTAGAATCAATTATAATTCCGCACAAAGCACCCAAGACTTTCTCCAATCTATCCAAAAATGGCAAGAATCTAATGCTTTTTCTAAAGATTCTTTTTTATTTATGAGTGCAGCCATTAGCGATTATATCCCAAAAGAATCCTTTCAAGGCAAACTCAAAAAAGAAGCCATAGGGCAAGAGTGGAATCTATGCTTGCAAAAGAATCTTGATATTTTAAGCACTATTAGCAAAAAACAAACTACAATTGGCTTTAAACTAGAAAGCCAAAATGGATTAGAAAATGCCATCAAAGCCTTACAAAATAAAAATTTAGATGCAATTTGCCTTAATGAAATCTCCCCTTCTTTAAATCCTATGAATGCTACAGAAAATCAAATTACATGGGTTAGCCAAAAATCTCAAAAAAACTTAGGTAAAAGCGATAAATTAACCCTTGCATTCCAAATTCTTAATGAGGCAAAAAGTTTATGATAAAGCAAATGGGGCAACTCACGCAAGTGCAAAATCAACTCCAAAATGCAGCAGGTAAAACCACGCAATTTAATGCCACATTGCCTATGAAGCTTGAAGTCATGGAAAAACTACAAGGAATCCGCTATATGATAAAAGTAGGCAATATTGCAATGGAAACAAAAAGCATTAAAGACTTGGAAATTGGTGGCAAATATTGGGCGATGATGGGAAAAAATACAAGCGGATCTATCACACTTTCAAATCTTATTAAACAACCAAAACTTCTCAAAGATGAAAATATACCACTAAAACTAAGCAATGAGGCGATGCAACAATTTTTACAAGGGGAAAGCCCCTTTGAAGTTATGCGTGGATTTTTAACCGAACGACTTGGAAATGCCGAGAGCAAGTGGGAATTTGCCTTTTTAAGCCATATGCTAATGTCGCTCAAACACAAAGTTTTAACTCTCCCCTTGCATTATGATGATGAAAAGAAAAATGGCTTTATGCAATTGCGCAAAAAGAAAATAGCCAATCAAAACGCCCTAGAATTTTATTCGGTTTTTGCAAATCTTGGTGCAACTTGGGGAGTCTTGTATAATCTTGATTTAGGGACAAGACTTGATATTTATGTTATGTATGAAAGCGTGGCTAGAATCCTAAAAAACAATCTTAGTGAGCTAAAATTTATCGCACAAACTAATATTAATGTGGATAGCACAATCACCCCACTTTATGATTTTAGCGATTCTTTGCTTGATTTAGAAGGTTAAATGTTAAATCATCTTGCAATTATTATGGACGGCAATGGGAGATGGGCAAAAAACCGATTCAAACCTCGTTTTTTTGGTCATCAAGAGGGAGCAAAAATCATTCATTCTATCACTGAAACCTGCGTAAAAAAAGACATAAAATACCTAAGTCTCTATGCTTTCTCCACGGAAAATTGGAATCGCCCCAAAAAAGAAATTGATTTTTTAATGAATTTGTTAGAAAAATATCTGCACGATCAAACCCAAACCTATCTTAATTCAAATATTGTTTTTAAGGTTATTGGCGATATTTCCGCTTTTAGCCCAAAATTACAAGAAAAAATCCACCATTTACAATCTATTACCGCAGAATCTTGCAATGGCTTAACACAGATTCTTGCCCTAAATTATGGTGCAAAAGATGAGCTAAGGCGCACATTTTTAAAAATCCAAAGCAAAAATCTCCCCATAACACAAGAATCAATCACACAAAACCTCGATACAGCAGGAATCCCTGAAGTAGATATGCTAATTCGCACTGGTGGGGAACAGAGGCTTTCAAACTTTTTACTTTGGCAAAGTGCTTATGCTGAACTCTTTTTTACCAAAACTTTATGGCCTGATTTTAGAAGCGATGAACTTGAAGCAATGATAGAAAAATTTGCGACAAGACAAAGGCGCTTTGGCGCAATTTGATAATTTTGCCTACTACATACTCTCTAAAGCTCTAAAAAGTAACAAATCTTTAATTGCTTATGCTATAAATTTAAAATTGAAAACCCAATGAACATTTTATAAACGATAATTAGCTGGAGATTGAATTCCTCGGCTTTTGCGACTATAAAATTTAAATTTGGAATAATATTTGCTTTATTTTCTGCAAAATACTTTTTTAAAAAGGATTGCAAATGTTAAGATCTTTATGGTCAGGTGTTAGCGGTATGCAAGCTCATCAAGTGGCTCTTGATGTAGAATCAAACAATATCGCCAATGTAAATACCAATGGTTTTAAATATTCTCGTGCGGACTTCTCAACAATGGTTAGCCAAACCAAACGAGCCGCTACGATTCCTTATGCAGGTTATGGTGGGGTGAATGACTATTCTGTGGGACTTGGAACAGGGATTGAAACTACCACAAAAATCTTTTCACAAGGTTCTTTGCAAGACACTGGCAGAAAAGCGGATTTGGCTTTAGAAGGCAATGGAATGTTTGTTGTAAGCAACAATGGTGGTTTTACTAATATGTATACAAGAGATGGTGCATTTAGCTTTGATGCTGTAGGTAACCTTGTAACTACAAGCGGTTATATTGTGCAAGGCTGGGTGAGAGATCTTTCTAAATTAAATTGTAATTGTGGTAGCGGAAATATCAATCGCGTTGATTCAACAGGACCTATTGGAAATATCACTATTGATCCACGCCTTACTATCCCTGCAAAGGCAACCGAAACTGTAACAGGAAATATCAATCTAACAAGCGGAAACAAAACAGAAAATACTACTTGTCCAAGCCCATTAGATAGCACTTCAGCTAATAACTATATTGCAGGTGGCTTAGATAGACTTTATGATACTACCGATAAACAACTTGAAGTTCCTGAAGATATGGGTGTAATGTTTAATGATGCAGGAGAGGCAATGCGACTCCAAGAAGGACAAGGGATTTGGGTTAGCTACCAAACTGCTACCACTGAACCATTACAAATTGATTCTGCTACAGCTGGAGCTGCAAGCATTACCATTAATGGTGTAGAAATTACTTGGAATAATGATCCAAATGCAAGTGGTTCTTCTAACCTTCTTGCTGCACAAGTTGCGATTAATAATCTTAAAGACACCACTGGAGTAGAAGCACTCACAAGAGGAAATACGCTTATCCTGCAAAACACTAACCAACTTGATGGTGATGGTAGCAATAAAAATATTCGTGTTACGGGAAGAAGTGGCGCTGTATTAGGTTTTGGAGACAATAGAAACAATCTTGATTCTGCTACAACCGTTACCACTGCTTTCAAATACAACTACACACTCCAAACTGATGCAGATTCAACTTCAGGTCAATTTAGAACCACAGAAGACTTAAGAGCACTCATGCAACAAGATGCCAATAAAGTCAAAGAATTTGGTGGAGATTCAGCGGCGGCTGCTGCAGGAATGACAGGAGCTGGCGCTACTTTCCTCCAAAGTAACTACACCGTGAGTGTGAAGCTCAATAGAAATGGACAATTTGAAATCAATAACCGAGATGATGGGGTCAATGTCGCAAATAACCAACAAGGTGCTGCTTATGATAATCTCAATATCTTTGTTTCAGCCTATAATGATACTCTCACTACTACCAATGTGCTTTTCAAAAATCAAATGAAAGCAATGAATACAGGAGTATTAGTAGAAGGAGGAAATATCACAAGCACCGCAGGTTTAAGAATGGCAACTTATTCTCAAACACTTGATATTTATGATAGTCTTGGTAATAAACACGATTTCACCATACAATTTACCAAAGTTGCTGGAAATCAATGGAATTGGCGTATCATCGTGCCAGAACCTGCTGAACTCATCGGAGGGACGGCGCAAAGACCTAATATCCTAGAGGGAGGTAGCGTAACTTTTGGAGAACGAGGTGAGATTCTAGGGTTTAACCCATCAACCGTTCAATTTAAGCCAAACAATGGTGCTGCATTCCCACAAAGTATCGACTTGGATTTTGGAACAAGCGGAGGATATGATGGACTAAAAAGCACCGCTGCTGAATCACAAGCCACTAATATTAGAGGTGATGGTTACACTGCAGGAATGCTCCAAGACTTCTACTTTGATGCCACAGGAACAATGATAGGAAAGTTTGACAATGGACAAAATCTTGCTTTAGCACAAGTTGCTGTAGCAAGTTTTGCCAACTATGAAGGCTTACAAGAATCAGGTAGCAATCTCTTTGCTGAATCTCCAAACTCTGGAGGACCTACAATAGGAACTGCTGGATTAGGCGGAAGAGCAAGTATTCAAGCCTCTAAACTAGAAATGAGTAATTCTGACTTAAGTCGTGGTTTAACTCAACTAATCGTAGTGCAAAGAGGATTCCAAGCAAGCTCAAAATCTATCACCACTTCTGATCAAATTCTCAATACACTCCTTGGCTTAAAACAATAATTCTCCCACTTTGGGAGAATTTTCTCCTTAAGATTAAAATTTCGCATTTTGATAATCTCACCAACTAGATGAAATATTTTAGGCATTGTAACTTTTTAATTAGCCTTCTGCCACTTTGATATGCTAGTGAATATCTTTCAAAATCTCCTAAAAATTATTTATCTTTACAAGAAAACTTATTGTTATATCAGTCTAAGCTTTAACTATTAAGAATTTTGCTGATTTTTATATTAGCAGTAGATAGCCAGATTCCAAGAATCTAGCTTAAAATAAAATTCTAAAATTAAGAAATTGCGCTAAAGTTTTATGCTTTAACACAAAGGGCAATTTTACTAAAAACTACCATTAAAGAAATTCCAAAAACGCCTACCCTCTTTGGTTCTATTATATTTAGAAGTATAAGTCTTTGGTGGATTTTCAACAAAACTATTCACAATTTTTTTATCCAAATAATATTAATACTTAATCAAATAAATATTAAATAAGAATTATTAATTGTAACAATTTAAATATAAAAATAGTAACAATTATTATTTTTAATAATTGTTTAATTTAAAAAACATTATTCTACCCCCATTCCTATTTTTTCAAAAAGGTTAAAATGATGAAAAAGTTATACTATTTTGCAATTGCTAGTGCATTATTTGCACAACAATTAAGTGCAACTGAAAATATTGCCTCACCCAAACAATTTACACAATTAAAGCAATTTGGACCACCGGCAATTATTAATCCAAATATTGCGCTTGGATTTTATCCAGAAAATCAGTTTGATCACACATCGCGCAATACCTACTTTTCCGCTGTAAATCCGCTTGATTCTTCAATGAATCCTTTTCATTTTAGTGTTGGATATTTTGACAATGCAAGATACGAATCGCTTTTATTTAAAGTAAGAGAAACAAAAACTTATGCGATTTTAAATACTAATCATACAAATGCAAATTCTTACAAAAGTGGAAATGGGGATTCTGTTAATTTTGGTTATGATAGATTTAGCGCAAATATTGTCTTAGGAACAATTTTAGATTCTAAAAATGAGGCAAAATTCACCTTTATTTATGATGGAATCTCCGATGATAAACAACCACAACACAATATGGATGCAATACAAACAGAACGTTATATTAGTCGATTTAATTATCGTTTTGGAGAAGCTGATTTGTCTAATACTTTAAATTTTGATTTATCCTATATCGTGCTTAATAGAGAGGCAGATAATTTTTCTTTACGAACTAATAATGCAATGCGTATGAAAATGGAAGTGGATAGAAGTATTTTTAATACAGAAATAAAACATGATGTAGATTTTTCTGCATTCCATAATCTTTTTGGAATTGGATACGCCTATGATACACATATTGCAAGGCGTTTTGGGAAAGCACCTAGTGCAAAAGATTTTACTCTTAACGGGTATCGAATTCCAGATGTTAAAGTAAATGAATTTTCTGCCTTTAATACACTAACTTATGTGCCAAAAACTAATCACAAAATAGCTTTGGGATTTACTTATAATTTTAATCAAGCAAAAGTAAATAAAATTAACGAAGTTATAGCAAGACAAGGCGCACAAATCATCACCGCACAAAATATTTGGAAAAACCATTATGGAGAAACTTTTAATGGGAAAGTAGATCATCATACTTTTAGCGTTGCCTCAAAATATAATTTTACACCTTCATCCACACAAACTTATACACTTGCCTTAGAGAGTATTGAAAGGATTCCCAGTAATGAAGAAAGATTTGTTGCGCTGAATCCTCCAAATAACTTAGCAATAGGACAAGGTTGGGCTTCTAACCCAAACTTAAAACCAGAAAGACGCAATAGAATCAAAGCCCTATTAACATTAAAAGATGAAAATTATTTAAATTATATGGAATCGCACTTTGATAATAATGCATGGCAAATTGGAGCTTTAGCGGTTATGGATTATGCGAATGATTTTATTATTTGGGATCGCGCAAGAGGACAGCAAGGCACAAATCCTAATTACAAATCAAATAATATTATCTCAAGAAATATAGATGCCACTTTATATAGTTTTGGTGCTTTTGCAAATTATAATTTTTTAGAAAATTTTGGGGTAAAGGCAAATATTTATTATAACTATGGTGAAAATAGAAGTGATGATCGCCCCTTGTATCAAATTGCACCACTTGAAACAACTTTAAATTTTGATTACCAAAACTATGCAAGTTTTGGTAAGTATGCGCTAGGAAGCGCAATAAGGGCTGTTGCAAACCAAAATAGAGGAGATTTTGACGCCAAAAGCGGTCTAGGAATTGATAGAAAAATGGGAGGTTTTGCAGTGGTAGATCTTTACGGAAGTTTAAGCTTTAAAGATACTTTTGGACTGCGTTTTGGTGTGAATAATGTATTTGATAAAAATTATAGCGAATATATTAGCGGTTCTCATGTAGAAGCTGTTTCGCCAACAAACATTATTTATGCCCCCGGTAGAAGTTTTTATATCGCATTACATGGAAATTTTTAAAAGGAGATAGTATGCAATACAACACACAAAGAAGAAATTTTTTACAAAAAAGTATGATTTTAGGTTTAGGAGCATTTAGTGCATTATCCTTTCCAAATGTGCTTTTTGCACAAAATACACTAAATATTTGGGGTGCACCAGCGCTTATTTCTCTAAGTCTTGCTGTTGCAATTAAACAAGGTAGAGCTAGAGATATAATTCCGCTAAATTATAAAGAATGGAAAACTCCAGACCAACTTAGAGTTGGATTTGCTGGGGGTGATTTTATTTTAGCGGCTTCTCCTTCAAATGTGGGAGTAAATCTTTATAATCAAGGCATTGATATAAAAATGTTAAATATTTTAACAAATGGATTAAACTATATTTTTACAAAAGATAAAAATATTGTGAGTTTAAAAGATTTAGAAGGCAAAAAACTTATTGCACCTTTCAAAAATGACTTGCCAGATATCGTATTTCAAGCCTTATGCAATGCACACAATATAAATCTTAATAAAATTACAATCCAATATGTCCAAACTCCACCAGAAGCCACAATGCTATTTGTAAATAAAAATGAATTTGATGCGGTTATCACACAAGAACCTATGGCTTCAGCAATGCAATTACTTGCTAAGAAAAATGGTGTAGCAGTATATCGCAACATTGATGTTCAAAAATTATGGGAGCAAACCTTTAAAAAATGTCCTAAGATCCCACAAGCTGGACTTATTGTAAGAGAATCTTTTTATGTAGAGAATAAAGATTTTTTTGAAGTCTTCCATAAGGATTTAGACAATGCAATTACTTGGATTTTAAACAATCAAGATACTGCAGCAAAATTTGGTGCAAAATATCTACCAACACCGGAATTTGGAATTAAAGCAGCAATCCCCTATGCAAATTTTACAGCCAAAAAATGTAGCGATATTGCACAAAACCTAGATGCATTTTTCTCAATTATTTACCAACTTAATCCAAAATTATTGGGAGGCAAAATGCCTCCTAAAAGCTTGTATTTATGATTATAGAAGATGGTATAGAACAAAAGCTAAGCTTACTTCACAGAATAAGTAATTATCTAATAGAAAGTTTAAGTGGGCTTGGGATTCTTTGTCTTCTTTTTGGAATCTGGGAAATTGGAACTCAATTTATAGGAAGCTTCATTCTCCCTTCGCCATTGTCTGTTTTAAAGCGCGCTCTAGAGCTTTTAATTTATAAAGATAGTGCAATAGGTATCACACTTTATCGTGTATTTTTAACAATTCTTTTTTCTTTTGTATTTGGCGCATTGCTTGGCATCTTATCAGGAAGTTTTAAGACACTTGCTAGGCTCTTTAAGCCCTTAATGGATATATGTTTAGGGATTCCACCAATTGTTTGGATTGTGCTTGCATTATTTTGGTTTGGAATTGGAAATGTTAGTGTAATTTTTTCAGTGTTTATCGCAATCTTTCCTTTAAGCTTTGCAAATACAATGCTAAGCATTATAACTCTTGATAAAAGACTTGATGAAGTATGCATTGTATATCGATTAAATTTATACAAACGCTTAAAATATTTCTATATCCCCCATATTTTGCCACACCTTTTAAATGCTTTAAGTCTGGTTAATGCAATGGGAATAAAAATCATGATAATGGCAGAACTTTTAGGTGCAAGTGATGGCGTTGGTGCAAAGATTGCAGATGCAAGAAGCTATTTAGATACCACAGAAGTTTTAGCCTATGTTGTAGTTATGGTTGGAATTATTTTATTATTTGATTTTTTAGTAATCAAGCCTTTAAGAATTATTTTTTTACCTTGGCAAAAATAAGGATAAAAATGCCACTTTTAAAAATTACAAATTTAGATTTTTATTTAGCGCATAGCTGCATTATTGAAAATTTTAACTTTTCCATAAAACAAGGCGAGATTGTAACACTTTTTGGACCTTCAGGCTGTGGAAAAACCACGCTTCTAAAAATTATTAGTAGGATTTTAAAGCCTTGGAATGGAAGTGTAGAATATACAGGAAGAGTTGCATATTTATTTCAGGAACATAGACTTTTTGAATCTGTAAGTGCATATGAAAATATTGCTCTAGTGATGCAAAAGATAGATAAACAATGGATTTTAGGAGCTTTAAATAGTGTTGGGTTAAGCGAGAAAGATGCACAAAAATATCCCCAAGAGTTAAGCGGAGGAATGCGTGCTAGAGTTGCTTTTATCCGTGCATTAGCATATCCATGCAATATTTTGTTGCTTGACGAACCTTTTTCTGGATTAGATTTTAAAATGCGCGAGATTTTAATAAAAAAAGTCACACATTTAGCCAAAGAAAAGGGAGTTGCTGTGATTTTAGTAACGCACGATGCATATGAAGCTTGCATGCTCTCAAGCAAAATTCTTTTCCTATCCACGCATAAAATGCAAATTGAAAAAACACTAAATATCGCACAACAAGAGAGAAATGAGAAGTTTTTAAAAGAACTCTTTAAGCAAGAATTCAAAGGGAGAATGTATTTTGACTAAAACAAACAAAGAATTATTATATGATTTTTTTACGCATCCTATGCGAATATTTTTTCTTTATGCTGGAATCTTAGCGCTTTTTGGAGTTATGATTTTACTATTTCAAATTGGTAACTTTATACATTTGCATCAATTTATTTTTATAGATCTTTTTTGCGGTTGTGCATTTGTTGGATTTTTATTTTCTGCAATTCCAGATTGGACAAATTATAAAAAAAGTTTGCTTCCATTTAGTATTGTAGCTTTTATTTTGCTAAACTTTGCACTATTAACTGAACTTTTAGCATTAAATGGCAGAATCTTTATGCTTTTATTTTGGTTATGGATTCTGGGAAGTTGTATATTTTGGCTCTATAAGGACAAAAATACAAATCATCTTAATCTTATTTTCGTGCTTTTGTGCCTTGTTTTCTTGCAAAGCTTTGGTCTTTTTTTTGCACCAAAACCTTATGCATTAATTCACTGCTATGTTGCTGGAATTATTGTAATTGGCTTTAGAGTTAGCACAGTATTAGCACAAACTGCACTAGATAAAATAAAAGGTGAAAATTCTTGTGTATTTATTCCAAATCCTATTTTGCGCAATCTCTCATATTTTGCTATCCTTATGTTAGCACTTTGCAACACTCTCTCTTTATCGCAAACTTTGCAAGGTTTTATCGCACTTGGTGCTGGACTTATCTTGCTTAGCAGAATCTATGAGTGGCATTATAAATTTTTTTTAAAAGTGCATTACACATTAATCTATTATTTTCTATTACTTGGAAATGGAATCTTTTATGTGCTTTTAGGGGTAAATGATTTATTTAATTTTAGTTATTCAAGCACATTTTTACATGGAATTACACTTTTTGTTTTGATTGGCTTTATTTATCTGGTTTTTAATGTTGCCTCTCTTAGGCATAGCGGACAGATTGTGCTAAATTTCCCTTTAAACTCTAAAATTGGATTCTTACTTTTGGCTTTAGCTACCCTTACAAAAGTCTTTTTATGGCAAAAATGGGATCTCTTTTATATCAATTTTCCAGCAATTTTGCTTAGTGTAATTTTTATTGCTTTTTTAAGAGATTTCTTTATTATTTATAGAGATAATGATTTTAGTGATGACCCAAAATAGCAATCCTGAAAACTATTTTATCCATAAGTGCTCTTTTAAAAGAATAAGTTTTAGGTTATAAGGCAAATCACTTTAATTAAGGCACAGATTACTTAATTTACCTACAGCAATATCAAAAAACAAAAGGAATTTGGATTGCAAATTATTATAAAATAAATCTTGTAACAACGAATTCTTTATTTTAATCTGATAAAAACTTATTGCGTTGATATAATAATTTTGCCTTTTTGTGTTTTAATTAACCCTTCTTTTTTGAACTCTCTCAAGACTCTAGAGAGCGATTCGGGGCTTGTATTAAGCTTTTGAGCAATTTGCCTTTGGGTAAAATTTGATAAATCCTCTTTGTTTTCCAACAAAAACTCTTTAACCCTTTCTTTAAGGCTTTGCGAATACCTTGAAATATGATTCTCCAAGATTCTAATTTTTTGACATAAAGAAGCAATAAAGGAAAAGCAAAAGTCTGCATTTCCCACACAATATTTCTTGAAAGTCTCCAAATCAATCTCTAAAATCTCACATTCTCCAACACAAACCGCACTTGCAGGATAAGGTAATCCTAAAAAACTAGGCATTTCAGCAATAAAACTTGGCGCGAGAATATAATGAAAAGTTTCCTCTTTATTTTGATTAGTCTTATAAATTCTCACTTTCCCGATCAAAAGCACCAAGATTCTCTTTGGAATCTCCCCTTCAAAAAATAAAAACTCATTTGGATTATAAAAACGCTTATAACCAACAGAATAAAGCATTTTAATGTAATCTTGCATTTTCTCTCCAAAATTTTTCAACAAGTATAACAAACTTAACCCATATCAATTTTTATTTTTTAAAGATTTGCTATGATTTTACTAAAATAAAAGGAGTATTTTATGGAAGCACTTTATCCTTATTTTTTGTTAGTTCATCTTGTTTGTGCAATTATTTTTCTAGGCTTTATTTTCACTGATGTAGTGCTACTTACGCCCATTAGAAAAGTTTTAGGTGATGAGTTTGCCAACAAAATGTTTAGCATCATCGGCAAAAGAGGTGGAAAAATAATGCCTTTTTGTCTGCTTCTTTTGGTGCTTAGTGGTGGAGCTATGATTAGCCGATATATCGGAAGTGATATAGGATATTTTAGCACTCACTTACAACAGCTTTTGGTGCTAAAAACCTTTTTAGCGCTTCTCATTGTCCTTGCAGTCATCACTTCACTTACCTTTCACTATATCCTAAAAAAGCCAAATCCTCTTGCTAAAATCATTCATCCCTTGGCTTTGATTTTAGGGTTATTTATTGTCATTTTAGCAAAATTTGCTTTTTACTTCTAAGGAGTTTTTATGCAATACCAAACAATTTGCACTGAAGGAATTGATCTACTAATGGATATTTTTTATGCCAAGATTCGAGCTGATAAAAATGGAGTTGGAGATATCTTTAACAAAGCCATTGGCACAAGCGATGAGCAATGGGAAGCTCATAAAAAAAAGATTTCAAGCTTTTGGCAGGGAATGCTTTTAGGAATTGGGGATTACAAAGGACAGCCAATGAAAGCGCATTTAGATTTACCTCCATTCCCTAGAGAATTTTTTAGCATTTGGCTTGAGCTTTTTGAGGAGAGTCTTCACAAGGTTTTTAGTCCTGAAATTTCTATGCAAATTTTACAAAGGGCGCAAATGATCGCTGAGAGATTCCAATATATGCTTTATGAAAGTGGGCATTAAGCTTATTGCAGATTCATTGCCTATAAGCAATTGGATCACGCTCTCCTGCAAGTTCAAATCCCCTTAAGCGTAGCTTACAGCTTTCGCACACACCACAAGCCTCATCTTCACTTTGATAGCAACTCCAAGTCAAATGTAGCGGTGCTTTAAGCAAAATACCTTGATAAACAATCTCTGCTTTATTTAGATGAATAAGTGGTGTAACAATCTCTATATTATTTTGTGGAAGCAAGGCAACTTTTAATAATTCATTAAATTTCTCATAAAAAATTTCCCTACAATCAGGATAACCACTTGAATCTTCCTCCACTGCCCCCACATAGATTTTTTTAGCGCCAATGACTTCTGCCCAGCTCACCGCAATAGAAATCATGTTGGCATTTCTAAAAGGCACATAAGTCAAAGGAATCTGTCCTGTAGAGCTTGGAATCGTCTCTTCCTCAATGGGTATCGAAAAATCCACAAGCGAAGAACCACCAATCTGTCGCAAATAGTCAATATCAATAATTAATTTATTTTGGATTCCATAGTAATTTGCAATATCATTAAAGGCTTGATACTCGCGCTTTTGCGTCCTTTGCCCATAGTTAATATGCAAAAGACAAACCTCATAGCCATCATTAATAGCACAAGCAATGCTCACACAGCTATCAAGCCCACCACTCGCCAGAACAATTGCCTTATCCATTTTAAAAAATCCCTATTTTAATACAACACCACATACACCACGCGTGGTCCATGCACACCAAACACCGTTTGCAACTCAATATCAGCGGTGCGTGAAGGACCTGCGACAAAGATAATATTTGTTGGCAAAATCTCGCTTCCACTGCGATTTTTCTCATATGTTTTGATACATTCAATACCAGCATAGAGATTTTCTACTATATGCTCTTTTTTGAGTAGATAAATGCAGTTATTGGTGATAAGTGAAGAAAGTCTAGGGGCTTGTGGATTGGCACTTAGCCCTACAATCCCTAGATTTGCCACACCACATCGTGCTTCCACGATAGAGGTATCAATTCCAAATAATTCCCCACGCATAGAATCTACACTTTGTGCGTATGGGATAAATTTGGCTTCCATACCCTTAAAGTCTAATGACACATCAGTGTTATACAGCACTTCTTTAGCCTTGACTTCTCCAAGGATTTCTGCGATTGTAGATTCTAGAGTATCCAGACTAGATTCACGCACGATAGCCTTATTATTGCTTTGATTAAGCTTGTATTCTTCTAAAAGTTCCTTATGCGTGTAATTCATAGGGTTAGCATACTGCACCTTTGGGCTTGGGATATGTGTATTATTTTTAAGAGAATCTCGCACACGCCCTAAAATATCTGCCTTACTCATAGATTACTCCTTGCATTTGAGATACTTTTTTGTGGAGATTGCCATTGATTTTTGGGAATTCACGATATTTTACCCAATTTTTTAGCAATGGCGTAAAGGGCGCAAATACCTTGCCAAGTGGTGCAAAGATATTTGCCATAGTAAGCACAAATCGCCATTTATTAGGGCTTGTTGCCAAAGTGGCAAATTGACTCATTGCCTTGATTTCAGCAGGATTTTGTATGCTTGAATCTGTGCCTACCACACTTTTTCGCCCTTGTCCTACGCGCTCACTCCGCAAATCTCTAATAAGCTCTGCAAGAGGGATTTTCACAGGGCATACTTCAGAGCAGCGCCCACACAATGAGCATAAATCCAGCATAGGACTAAATTTGTTTAATCCAAAAAGTTGGGGTGAAATCACCTCACCAATAGGACCAGGATAGGTGCTAAGATAAGCGTGTCCGCCGATTTTGTCATACACAGGGCAGTGATTAAGGCAAGTGCCACATCGAATACAGCTTAATGCGCGGTAATAATGCGAATCGCTAAGCATTTGTGAGCGATTGTTATCAAGCAAAATAATATGCACTTCTTTTGGTCCATCAAGTTCGCCTTCTTTGCGGGGGGAAGTGATGATATTGTTATAACAAGTTACTGCCGCACCTGTAGCAGAAGGAATAAGCAAGGCATTAAGTGTAGAGGCATCTTCAAAGCTTTCAATCACTTTTTCAATTCCACAAAATGCAATGTGAATATCACAAGCTGTGGTGCTCATACGCCCATTTCCCTCATTTTCTAAAAGCCAAATTGCTCCCTCATTAGCGATGGCAAAATTTACGCCACTAAGTCCGAGTTTGAATTCTTGGAATTCTCTGCGTAAATGCGTGCGTGCAATTTCATTGAGTTTTTCAGGTTCAGATTCAAGTGGAGCACCGAGTTTTTGATGAAAAATTTCGCCAATTTGATAGCGATTTTTGTGGATAGCAGGTGCGACGATATGTACAGGTGGCTCATCAATGAGTTGGATAATAATCTCACCCAAATCCGTCTCAATAGGTTCTAATCCTTTGGCTTTGAGAAAAGCATTGAGGTGCGTTTCCTCACTCGCCATAGACTTACCTTTAAGAATCTTGGTGATATGATTTTTTTGCATTACCTCAAGCACAATGTTATTAGCTTCCTCACTATTTTTTGCCCAATGCACGATAAAGCCATTTTTACGCGCATTAGATTCAAAAGTTTCTAACAATACATCAAGTTTGGAGAGATTTTTTTGTTTAATCTCTTTGCCTTTTTCTCGCAATGCTTCCCAATCCAAAAAACGCGTAGAAATAAGCTTTTTGCGATTGCCTTTTAGCGTATCCATAACGCTTAGAAGGTTTTTGCGTAATTGTGCATCTTCAAGTTTAGTATGTATCACATCGTGGTATTGTTGCTTGATATTTGCACTCATTTGTGCCTCCTTATAATCCGATTCGTTGTGCAAGGAAGTCATATAAATGCATTGGTTTGACATCTACGCCTTGCTTTTTCATCGCACCAGAGATATTAAGCAAACATCCAGAATCTGCACTCAAAAGGTATTCTACGCCCCTTGATGTTATATCTTGCACCTTTTGGCTAACCATAGCATTAGAAATTTCAGGCTCTTTAACGCTAAAAGTTCCACCAAATCCGCAACATTCTTCCTCGCGTTCTAGCTCGATTAACTCGACATTACTAAGGCTTCTTATGAGGTTTTTTGCAGAATTAATACATTTTGCTACACGCAATGCGTGGCAATTGCTATGCCAAGTTACTTTAGTAGGCGCTCCTTTGTCTTCATAACGCACTTTTAAAACATTATCCAAAAATTCGCTTAACTCATAGATTCTGCTACTAAAATCTCTTGCTTGAGATTCATAGGGTGTGCCTTCAAAAAGCTCTATATAATCTACTTTCATCATTCCCGCACACGATCCACTTGGCAAAATAATAGGCTCACTACCTTTAAATAGATTCATATTATATAGGGCAACTTTTTTAGTTTCTTCATAATATCCGGAGTTAAAGCTAGGCTGCCCACAACAGGTTTGATCTTTTTTGAAGACTACTTTAACGCCTTCTTTTTGTAAGAGCTTTATGCTATTGACACAAGTGTCAGCAAAAGCTGCTGCACCAATACAAGTCGAGAAAAAATATACTTTCAAGATTTGCTCCTAAAATTCATTTAAAAATCTATCACAAAAAAGTTTTTTCAAATTAAAAATAACTCGTATTTTTATGAGATTCTACAAAATTTTTAAAAATATTCAAAAGAATTTATTTTAAAGAGTCTTTCACGCATAATAATACCGCAAGCGATGATAAGGAGAGAAATTGACAAAGTTAAAAGTGAAATTTGACACAGCATTGCAAGAGTTGGAATTCAAAGATATTGTCTTAAATAGAAGCCCTAACAACGCGCAAGGATTGAATACAAGTGATAGTCTTAGCATAAATCCTTATTTGTTTTTGGATTTTACCATAGAGGATACGATACACTCGAATTCCAAATGCGTTTTAGTGGTATCTTTGAATCAGTATTTTTTAGATTGGAATGGAAGCCTTAAGCCACTTTGTGCGAATGGTGCTAGAGAGATTGAAGCCTTTGAAGTGGAAGTGCAGGTTGTAGAATCTTGCGGGGATTGGCGAAGCGATATTAAGATTGTGTATGCGTATCTTACGGAAGTTGTTTTGGGGATTAGAAATGTTTTTAGGGATAAATTAAAAGGTTAGAAAGGTTAGGAAGGTTAGGAAGGTTTATGCTGCAAATGCAAGATTCCACCTTACTTACACAGAATGCACGCTATATAACAACCGCGCAACAAGATTCCGCGACCCCAAACAAGATTCCGCGCGAAAAATTTTGAAATTCAATGAAAGTCATTTTTTAGCTTTTAGAAAAACTTGTTTTTGGATTTTTGTTTAAAAAACTGCTCCATTTTTTATATTTTTTTACAGAAATTGCCACAGGCAAAAATTCAAAATGCTAAAAGTGTAACAAATTTTCTTGTATTTTCAAAGAATCCAAAGTTTTTCGCGTTAAACAAATCAATCTTAATGCGATATGTAGGGATTTACAAAGGTTTGAAAATTTATTGTTTTGACTTGACATATTTTTAAAAAAAGCATAAAATTCGCCCATTCTTAGATAAAATCTAAGTGTTTTTTAAGGCTAAAATCAAGTAAAAAATAAAATTTGTGTTTTTTAACAATTTTTGATAAGCTTAGAATTCCTATTTTTAGGGCTAAATACCGATTTTTTAGGGACATTTTTTATTGGAATCTTAAAGCAGTGCAATATTATAGATTGCTTCTTCTCTCACTGCGTTCGCTCCTCGCAATGACGTAGTAGTTAGCCGAAGCAATCCATAATTACACAAAAAGCAAATCAATCTATGGAATCTTAAAGAAGTGCGTTATTGTGGATTATTTGTGTTTGTAGGGGTGTAAATAGTAAAAATATAAGCAATCCAAAATTATGGATTTGCCACAGCCTTTTGCAAAGGCTTCGCAATAACAAACCAAAAGGGGCTTGTGGCGCAGAATCCTGCTAAAATAGTAGGGTTTGACCCTATGCCCCTATGCTTTTTGCAATACCAATTTTTGCGATTTTTTGCCCTTGAAAATCGCTTAAGCTTTGAAATGCTTGGCATAGAGGAATTGCTTTATTTTGAGAAAAATTTTGATGTGCTACTTTGTCTTGGGGTATTGTATCATCGCAAAAGCCCATTAGAAGCGATTAAGCTTGTCTATAATGCTTTAAAAAGTGGTGGCGAAGCAGTTTTTGATAGCTTGATTCTTGAGGGGGAGCAAGAGATTGCGCTTTGCACTTTTAAGGGTTGGTTGGAAAAATGTGGATTTAGAGAAATTACGCATATTGCAACGCTAAAGACTACACTAGAGGAGCAACGCAAGACCAAATGGAGTAGTGGAGAATCCTTAGAGGATTTTTTAACCCCTAGTGGGGAGCAGACGATTGAGGGGTATCCTGCTCCTAGACGCGCATATTTAAAGGCTAAAAGGATTCATTGGATTTGCCATAAATACATTAATGTAAAAATTAACGCGTAAATAGGTTTTTTTATTTTTTTATAATGTTTTGAAAATGGCATCAAGTTTTGATTGATTCTTAAGATCCAACTTGATATAATAAAACCTCAAACACAAAAACAAAAGGAATAAATTAATGAAAAGACGCACTCTTTTTAAGTTGGCAGGGATAGGTGCTTTGGGCTGCTTACCGCTTCTTGCAGAAAACAAACCCCAAAACACCAAGCAAAGTCAAACACATCAGAAAAAAAGAGAATTTTCTGTAACTTTCAAGCATAATATTTTAGAATCTGGAAAATGTAAGCTTTGGATTCCACTTCCACAATCCACACCTTATCAGTTTTTGACTAGCAATCTTGCGTTGAGCGGGAATTACACCAACGCATATATTAGCAACACACAGATTCCAACACTTTTTGCGGAATTTGACAAAGTCAAAAGTCCAAATTTGGAAATCAAGTTTGATATTACGACTTATGAGCGCACGACAGATTTTAAAGAAGTGCAGGCAAAATTTAACAAAAACGCTAAGATTCCACAAGAGGTTAAGCCTTATTTGGCAGCAACCGAACATATCCAAACCGATGGAATCGTCAAATCAACAGCAAAAGAAATCTTGAAAAATGCCAAAGTGCAAAATGCAAATGATTGCCAACAAGCAAAAGCTATTTTTGAATGGGTTGCGACAAATATGCAACGCGATGAAAGTATTTTGGGTTGTGGTATAGGCGACGCAAAAGCGATTTTAGAATCTAAAAAGTTGTATGGCAAATGCACAGATATTAGCTCGGTTTTTGTCGCACTTTGTAGAAGCGTTGGGATTCCTGCAAGGGAGATTTTCGGGATTCGGCTTGGGCAATCAAGATTTTCTAATGCAATGGGAAGTGCGAAAGATAAAGTTGCAAATATCACTGGTGGGCAACACTGCCGCGCGGAATTTTATGTGCGAGGTTATGGCTGGATTCCTTGCGACCCGGGCGATGTTGCAAAAGTCAAATTGAGCGAAAAGCTAGAAAACGATAGTCCTAAGATTCAAAATTTGCGCGATTATCTCTTTGGAAGTTGGGAAATGTGCTGGTTGGGCTACAACACCGCAAGAGACTTTATCCTAACGCCTACACCTGCGGAAACACCACTAAATAACTTTGGTTATCCTTATGGTGAGGTGGAGGAAAATGTGCTAGACTATTATGACGCAAAAGGTTTTTCTTATTCTTATCACTCTGTTGAAAAATAATGAAAGCTAAATTGAGCTTAATTCTTTCACTTTGTGTGGGGGTGGTGGCAAGTATTTGTTGTTTGCCTGCACTCCTTTTTCTGCTTTTTGGATTCTCGTTTGGAATTGTGAGCGTGGAATTTCTTGCTCCTTATCGCTTGATTTTTAGCGTGTTGTCTTGCTTATGTTTTGCCTTGTATTTGTATTTTGGAATCTTAAAATGCGATTGTGCAAAAACTTGCAAAAGAAAAAAAGGCATAAGTGGCTTTCTTTGGCTGTTGGTTTTGCTTTGCATTTTGTTTTATCCAGAGATTTTAGGTTGGGTTTATGAATAAAGCTTTATTTTTATTGTTATTGTGCGGCGGATTGGTGTTTGGAGGAGAATATAAAATTTATGTGGAGGGTATGCACTGCCCTCTTTGCACGGCAATGGTGAGAAAAGCACTCTTAAAAGTGGAGGGAGTTACGAACGCAAAAGCCTCCTTGAAAGATAAAATTGCAAAAGTAGAATGCAGGGACGATATTTCAAAAGAAAAACTCCTAGAGGCTGTTGCAACGACGGGTTATAGCGGAGTGTTTGTGTATGATTGAATTTAAGGAGTTGCTTTTAGGGTAAATATATCCTGATATTTTTTAATTTTCTCAATCTCACTTGTTGCCAAAACCATAAGAAACCCTCATAAAGTATTAGCTAACATTCTAACACAAAAAAACAATGTTTTACAATAAAATTTTAGAAATCACATATAAAAGCGGTTACAAAGAGGGCATAAGCATATCTTAAGGAGTTTTTAAATCTAGTATGCAAAACCCTTTAACCCTTTTTTATCTCCATACTTTTACGCATTATTCCGTAAATAATAATGGAGGCTAAAGAAATGGAATATTTTGCTTTAGCGGTATTACTAATGTTCTTTGCCATTTTTTGCTATGGATTGTTTCTTTCTACTTCCGATGATTTTGTAGATTCTGAAACCTTGCAGATTCTAGCTGCTAATTCAAATTTAAATAAACGAAAACCCAAAAAGAAAAAGGAAAAGGTAACAAAATGGTAGTGAATCACGAAAAATTAAAAGAGTTAGAGAAATCAATGGGAAAGAAAATAGAGGATTTGACAGAGGTTGAAAGAATAAATCTCTTTGAATCCCCTAGCTCTTATGGTTTATACGATGCTACACCCTGCGATTTTTTAATAGTAGGAGTTGTTTTAGGTGTATTGGTATCAGCTTTTACAATGATGATATGCGGGTGTTTTGTCTAATGCAATATGAAATAAAACACCAAGAAGCCTTAGAATATTTAAAAAATTTAAAAGATAGTAGCGTAGATTTGGTTGTAACTGACCCACCTTATTTGATGCAAGATTGTGGGGGTGGAGGCATTTGCGGCAAGAGGAGGCAATACCATAAAATTTATAGCAAAGAATTAAGGCAGAATTTAAGAGATGGATTTAACTTTAAAATCCTAGAGGAAAGACGCGTGAATAATCCCTTAAATGCTTATTTCTTTTGTAATGCCAAGCTTTTAGGGAAACTTTTAGAATACTTCAAAGAGGATAAATTTGATATTTTGGTGTATCACAAGAAAAATCCAATCCCTGCTTTTAATAAAAAATATTTAAGCGATTTAGAATATATTTTATTTGTTTGTAATGACAGAAATTTAATGCAAAATACTTTTTCTACTAGCTCTAAGCTTTTTTCTATCAATATTCCTCCTAAAGAAACAAATCACCCCACAGAAAAACCCATATCTATTTTAAAAACCCTTATACAAAACTCCTCTAAAAAAGGTGATGTGGTGCTTGATTGCTTTTGTGGAAGCGGAAGCACGCTCAAAGCTTCCCTAGAATTAGAGAGAAAATTTGTAGGCTGCGAGATAAAAGAGGAATATCTCAATATGTGTTTTAATAGGAGTGAATCACCCACCCGCTAAAGCAAGTGGGCTTCTTGCTTCATCGATAGATAACTAGTATCAAGTATGTAACCATATTTTGATACCCTGCTAGTGCTATCTCCACAAGCGTAACTTTGGGTAATTCCTACCCTAGATTTATCAAGTTTTATTTTATATCTATCATCAATAATACCTAGTGCATAATTTCTTATATTGATACTAGCATTTAGGTCTCTATCGTGTTTAGTATGACAATAAGGACAATTAAATATTTCTTTTAGGAGTTTATATGGAATGGATGCAAGTTTATGACCCACTAAATAATCTTTGGCTAAGTGCATTAGTAACATTTTACCAATCGCTCTCTTTTTTATTTCATTGGTTATTTTTAAAACCAAAGGACATACAGCCGGATTTTTAACCGTAGTTTTAGCGGCTATCATTGCTGTATTTGTGTATGGTATGCCATTTAATAAAATGTTTTTTAGCTTTATTTATGGTGCTATTTATGGGATTTGGCCTATTGCTTGGATTATTGTTGCAGCGATTTTCCTCTACAAGCTCACGGTGAAATCAGGCTATTTTGATATTTTGCGTGAATCTATTATCGCTATCACACCCGATCAAAGATTGCAAGTGATTTTGATTGGTTTTTGTTTTGGTGCATTCTTGGAGGGTGCGATTGGCTTTGGTGGTCCTGTGGCTATTACTGCAGCATTGCTTGTGGGTATGGGCTTAAAACCACTTTATGCGGCAGGATTGTGTTTGATAGCCAACACAGCACCCGTTGCTTTTGGTGCTGTTGGGATTCCAATTATTGCTATGGCGGGTGTTGTTGGCGTTCCTGCTATTGAGATTTCTTTTGTTGCTGGACATATGCTTCCGCCACTCTCACTTTTTGTGCCATTTTTCTTAGTATTCCTAATGGATGGATTTAAGGGTATCAAAGAAACTTGGCCAGCGCTATTTGTTGCAGGATTTAGTTTTGCAGTAGTGCAATATTTAACCGCCACATATCTTGGACCAGAGCTACCCGATATTGCTTCAGCAGTTGTTTCTATTGCGGCTACAACAATCTTTTTAAAATTTTGGAAACCCAAAAATACCTTCAAGTTTGATTCAGAAGTTGGCGGAAAGCAAACACTTGAAGCCAAACAATATTCAATATCTCAAATCACACTTGCTTGGCTTCCTTTTGTCATCTTAATTGTAATGATCATTATTTGGACACAAGGTTGGTTTAAAGAGGCTCTAGCTTTCACAACCTTGAAGTTTAATTTTGAAAATCTTCAAGGATTATTCCAAACACCCCCTGCTTCTAGCGAAGTAAAAGCAGTGAATTCTGTTTTTGCCTTACCACTTATCTTAAATGCAGGAACTTCAATTTTCATCACTGCCTTGATTACAATGGCACTTCTAAGAGTTAAAATTTCTACTGCCATAACAACGTTTGGTGAAACTTTAAATGAAATGAAATTTGCACTTTTGACAATTTCTTTGGTAGTTGGATTTGCATATATTTCAAATTATAGTGGCTTATCTGCAACTCTTGCTCTTGCTTTAGCAGAAACAGGCGATGCTTTTGCATTTTTCTCACCTATTGTTGGTTGGCTTGGTGTATTCCTAACAGGCAGCGATACAAGCTCCAACTTACTCTTTGGAACATTGCAACAACTCACAGCTAGACAACTTGATATTCCAGAAGTCTTATTCCTTGCTGCAAACTCTGTGGGTGGTGTAGTAGGAAAAATGATTTCTCCACAAAGTATTGCTATTGCGTGTGCGGCAGTGGGATTAGTAGGAAAAGAATCTGATCTCTTTAGATTTACCGTTAAATATTCAATTATTTTTGTCATTGGTATTGGAATCTTTACTTATGCATTAGCTTTTATCTTCCCTGATGCAATCCCAATGTCAAGATAATTTCACTCCCCTTTTTTAAGGGGGTTCTGTAATTAAATTTTACTTTTAAAATCGCATAAGCCAATAAGGAATATTTTCTTTCTCTTGCTCAAAACTTGTCTCTATGCCATGTCCAGGCAGAATCAATATGTCTTCTTTAATTTGCATAAAAGCCTCCAAACTTGCTTTCATTGTCGCACTATCTGAATATGGAAAATCACTGCGCCCAATAGAGCGATAAAAAACAAAATCTCCACTAAACATTACCTTTTGACTAGGGGAATTTTTGTGGTTTAATACAATCACACTACAACCTGGCGTGTGTCCGGGGTAACAAATAAACTCTATTTCAAAATTTCCATAGTGTAATTGAATTTTTCTACCCAAATTAGAAACATTGGAATGGAATTCTTTAATCACAGAATCACAATCAGAGCCCACTAAAATAGTTGGCTTAGATTCTTGCAATCCCGTATTAAAAAAGTCTTTTTGCAACATAAAGGCATCTTCAAAAGGACATACCAAAGGAATATTTGGCAATTTTTCCTGTAATGCAGCGTTACTCCAAACATGATCAAAATGTCCATGCGTATTTAAAATAGCCAGTGGATTTTTGGCATTTTCCAAAACCCAATTAGTCGCTCCAATCCCAGGATCAATCACAAGCGATTCAGATTCATCTTGCGCAATTGCAAGATAACAATTTGTTTGATACTCCCCAAAAGGCTCTCTTAAAATCTTAAAAAAATCATTTTCAAAAACAATCATTACCATTTCCTTAAATCTTTTTGCAAATCTTAGCACAAGATGATAAAATAACAAAAGCATTCAATTATTTTAGGCTTATTATGAATCCATATTATCGCTTTTTTCCAGTCAATCCAGATTTTAGGAATCCTTTCCGAAGGGATAGGGACAGAATCCTTCATAGCTCGTATTTTAGACGCTTAGAATATAAAACACAAGTTTTTTTGAATCAAAGTGGAGATTATTTCCGCACACGCCTTACGCATTCATTAGAAGTTAGCCAAATTGCAAGAACACTTGCAGAATATTTAAAACTTGATGAAAACCTTGCTGAAGCCATCGCTCTAGCTCACGATTTAGGGCATACGCCTTTTGGGCACGCAGGAGGAGATGAGCTTGATAAAATAATGCGACATTATGGTTATCACTGCGGCTTTGATCATAACTTTCAATCCTTTAGAGTAGTAACTAGCCTAGAGAAACGCTACAAAGAATTTGATGGCTTAAACCTTACTTTTGCTACTTTAGAGGGCATTTTAAAACATTCCTATCCCTATGAAAAATCATTTTTAAATCCATGGCACAAAGAAACTTTTAAGCCTGAATTTCACCCAAGCCTAGAAGCAATCATTGTTGATTTGTCTGATGAGATTGCCTATATTAGCCACGATATAGATGATGGAGTTAAATATGGGCTAATCTGCTTTGAAGATTTACAAGAAAGCAAACTAGTTTGCGATTCTATTAGCTATGTCAAAACCATTGAAAAAATTTCCCAAGATGATCCGATTTTTCGCTATCGTTTCACTTCAAAGCTCATTACATTGCTTGTTTATGATATTATAGAAAACAACAAGCCTTGCACACAAGATAAAGTGCAACACTTTATTTACAAAGCCCAAGAATCACTCCCCATTAGCCACACTCCGATCATACAAAAAGAAATCAAGATTCTCAAAAAGCTCCTCTTTAAAAAGCTCTATCGCCATGAAGAAATTTCAAGGAAAATGTTTATGGGCAAACAATGTGTAAAAAAACTCTATGAATGTTTTAATAATGATGTTAATTTACTACCTAGCCAAATGCGCAATAAAATTGAAAAAGGCGCTAAAATTCACCGCGTATGCGCCGATTATATTGCCTCTATGACTGATCGCTATGCTATGGCACTTTATCGTGAATTAGGATTTTAGTGCTATCTAGTAAAAGCTCCAGTGAAGCCTTTACTTTAGCGACTAAATACTAAAAGATTCCGCTAATTTGTGTTGCAATTTTATCTTCTAAAACAGGAATCGCCTCTTCTAGTTTAAGATTTAACTTAGTAGCTTCTGCAAAAAGAGTGGTTTGCTTCTCAGAATAATCACTAGCATAAACTTGCTCATTGTAATTAGCCCTATTATCATTAAGTTTGCCTGTTTTTTGTGTACTTGCCACATCACCTGCAAAGCTATTTAAGAAACCCGCTCTTCTTTGGTCATTCACAGAAGCCTGTCTCGAACTACTAGCATTAGTATTAATCGTGCCTCCAGCTATTTTTTGGCGAACATTAATATCTACTTGCATTTGGAAGATTGTATCTTCTGTGAGTTTTCCTGCTATTCCACCTACAGCCGCTCCAATTAATCCACCCACAACACCACTAGTCGCTGAAGAATGATTATATATCCCCACTCCAGCACCTGCAACTGCACCTACTCCAGCTGCGGGAGCTGCATTATTTTCTTGTTTGATATCGCAATACAAAACATTTGCTTGTAAAATAAAAGTTGCTTCTTTTGGATCTTCAACGATTTTATAACCTTTGCTTTGAAGCAAACCGATTACTTTGGGCGTTAAATTAATATTCTGTCCGCTAGTGTTTCGCATCGCAACAAAAATAGTCTGTTCAGATTTTGCCACAGGATCAACAAAAATACTTTGAGACATTGTTGAAGTAGTTTGCAATGAAGTTGTTACGCATCCACTTAGTAAAAAAACAGAAACAAGAGGTATTAATAAAGTTTTTTTCATAAACGCTCCTTGAGTAATTTTAGGATTAAGATTTATTATATTACTAATTTTCACTTTAAAAGCTAATTTCTATCTTTAAAATAGCTTAGGGAAGGCGTTGAAAGCATAATCAATCTATTTTATTTTTATTTGTTAGAATTGTGATATGTTAATATTTTGATTCCCAAAGGGAATCAATTTTTATGCAAGTTGAGCTTTTATCATCCAAATTGCTTTTTCTAAACTTGCAATTTTTTCATCTGCTAAAGCAGTAGTCGCCTTATCATTTGCTTCTCCTGCTGTATCAGAAAGCTCTCTAAAAGCCTTTAAAAAATACTCATATTCAGGTAAAATTGCTTGAACGATTGTTCTTGAATCAAAGCTTGTGCCACTCTCTTCTTTGATTTTACTAACTGCCAACATGTCTTTGATAGTAACATAGGGCTTTTGTCCAATTTGCAAAACACGCTCTGCCATATCATCCATTAAATCTGCCATATCATCATACATACTTTCTAATGCCGCATGAACAGGATGAAAATCCATTCCCTTAACATTCCAGTGATAATTGTGTAATTTAATGTAAAAAACTGCACTGTCTGCTTGAATTTGTTTAAGTTGTTGAACGATCTTTTCCATAATATTCTCCTTAAAAATTTAATATCTTTGAATTATACACTTTTGCTTGTAAAAAAGCTAATAAAATTATATATAATTATTCTTAAAAGAAAATTATTATTATTTAATAATTTATCCACCTGTTTTATAGAATGCCCTTTTTGAAACCTCATCTAGATTCCAATCATTTTTTTCAGGCTTATTTTGAACACAAAGGTTAAGCTTACGCAAAATCTCATCAGCATCCCCATAAAGCATTGCTTCTTTAATATCCACAGCATTTTCATGATAAAGACAAGGTATCAGCTTCCCTTCACTGCTTAAGCGGATTCGATTGCAAGTTTTACAAAAATCATCATTATGGGGAGCAATGACGCCAAAAAGATAAGAGTTTCTTTGGGGTATTTCATATAATGTTGCTGGTCCAAATACATCTTTTTTTAAAAGTCTATATTCGTATTTCTTGCTAATCCTTTGGAGAATCTCCTCTCCCCTAAGTCCGATAGTTCCGCCTTTTGCATGTGTATTTTCCATATATTCTATAAACCGCACTCCCACACCAAGATTCATTCCATATTCTAAAATATCCACTACTTCATCATCATTAATTCCCTTTAGGGGCACCATATTTAATTTAACAATCAACCCCTCATCTACGGCTTTTTTGATTCCTGCTAGAATCTTTTCTAAAGCATCACGCTTAGAAATACAAACAACTCCCTCTTTTTTTAGAGAATCAAGAGAAATATTAATTCTCTTTAACCCTGCTTCTTTTAGATCTTTTGCAAGGGGTTCTAAGAGATAGGCATTGGTGGTTAATGCAATATCAATGTTAGAATTATAACGATAAATCTCCCCTATAAATCCAGCAATTCCACGCCTAAGCAGTGGTTCTCCGCCTGTGATTCGGATTTTTTTTACTCCTTCATCAATAACTACTTTAATAAAATTTAATACACTCTCCAAAGGCACATCATCTTCTTCCCTACCTATATCCATAGGAGTATTTGGCATACAATAAAGGCAACGAAAATTACATCTCTCTGTAACACTTACGCGAATATAATCAATCACGCGCCCAAAACTATCAATCAACAAAAGTTCTCCTTTGGGAGTAAAATTTTTGCAATCATACCCAAGCCAAGCAAAAAAAGCTATAATTTCACTCAAAGTTTGAAGGTTTGCATATGAAAAATTGTGTAATTTTGTGTGGTGGAAAAAGCTCAAGAATGGGGCAAAAGAAAGAAAATTTAGATTTTTTTGGTGAAAGTTTGGCAGATTTTCAAGCCAAAAAAATGCAAAAAATCTTTCCACAAGTCTATTTTTCTGGCAAAAAGCCTATATCTAACTCAAGTCATTTCCAAACTCTTTTGGATTTAAATACAGAATTTGCTCCTATTTTTGGCTTAGAAAGCATTTTGCAAACACTTAAAACAGACATTTTTATCCTTAGTATTGACACTCCTTTTTTAAGCGAAGAAAGCATTACAAAACTCATTGATTCTTACCAAAAAGCTAAAAAGCCAACCTTTGCTAAGAATCAAAAAATCCATCCACTTCTTGGAATTTACACCTATGAAGCTCTTACTCCCATTCAACAACAAATCGCAAAAAAAAATTATCGTTTAATGGACTTATTAGGGCTTCTTAGCGCTAATTTTGTAGAGATTCCAGAATTCCAAACCCAAAATCTCAATACCCCCAAAGAATATCAAAATGCCTTACAAGGATATTTAAATGGCTGATGAAGAAGAAAAGACTGAAGCCCCTTCTGCGCGTAAAATAGAGAAAGCTCGCGAGGAAGGGAATGTCATCAAAAGCCCCGATGTTAATGCTTTTTTAGGCTTAGTTGTAGGGCTTGTTTTGATTTTTTTATGCTTTAATTTTTGGGTGAATGGCTTAAGTGGCATCTTTTTTGAAGTTTATCATATTTTTAATCAAGATCTCACGCGCTCTAATGCCATTTCTCTGACAATTTCTCTAGTCTTTAAAGTGCTTTATTTGCTTACGCCTATTTTTGGTGCTTTAATGCTTATAGGAATTATTGCTAATATTTCTCAAAGCGGTTTTTTATTAACCACAAAAGCTATCCAGCCCAAACTCCAAAAACTCAATTTCATTAGTGGATTAAAAAATATCATTTCTCTTAAAAAATTGCTTGATGGATTCTTGATTACATTTAAAGTTCTCACGGCTTTTATCATTGCTTTTTTTGTCTTTTTAGGCTTTATGAAAGAACTAACTACCGTTTCACTTTTTCCTATTGGCGATCAAATGATTTGGCTAAAAGATAAGGCTCTCATTCTCATTGCTATATTATTAGCCTTTTTTTTAGTGATGGCAATCGCTGATTACCTTATCAAGCGCTATCAATATTTCAAGTCCTTGCGTATGAGCAAACAAGAAGTCAAAGATGAATTTAAAAACCAAGAAGGGGATCAACAAGTTAAAGGAAAAATCCGATCTTTAATGTTTCAAGCTGCCAAAAAGCGAATGATGCAAAATATTCCTAATGCCGATGTTGTTGTTACTAACCCAACTCACTATGCTGTAGCTTTGCGCTATGATTCCAGCAAAGAAAGAGCACCAAGAGTTTTAGCCAAAGGCGTGGATTTTCTTGCCCAAAGAATCAAAGAAATCGCCAAAGAAAATGAAATTCCCATTATTGAAAACCCACCCCTAGCAAGGGCGCTTTATAAAGATGTTGATATTGACAAAGAAATTCCTGAAACTCTCTATCAGGCTATGGTAGAAGTTCTCATTAAAGTTCAACAAATCAACGAAGAGCGCAAAAAAGGCGTGAATTTCTAATCTATCCTTATGACTCTATCAAGAATTTTTAAGTAAAAATTCGTTAAATTGACAAATTTACTTCTCTATGCAAGATAATTGGAGGGTATATGTCGCTGGTGGGCATCGTGGGCTTCAAACCCATTTGAGTGGATAGGTGTCTATTTGCTGGGGAGTTCGATTCTCTCACCCTCTCGCCATTATTGAATACTTTTTAAGGAATCAACATTAAAGCAAATTTTTTAAAAATTAATCAAAAAATACTATTGGTAGAAATTTTAGCGTTATTGGGAATCTTATCCATTATTGGAAGATTTGGTTTATTAGGGAGTATAGGAAAATCTTATGCTAGTCTCCATTTTAACCTTTTTGGCTATTTGGGATATATTTGGCTTTTAGCCCTTGCTTATTTATTTTACAAAAATGCTCATAATCTCAAAGAGCGCATCATTGAAAAAATACTTGGCGTAGTTATTATAGGATTAGCCCTATTGATTTTACAAGGGCTTTTTATAGGTAATGCGGGATTCTTTAGCAACGCATTTAGTAGCATTTTAAAGTCTTTTATTAATCCACTTGGAATCTTTGGGCTTACTCTTGTTTTAACTCTATTTGGCATTGTGCTTTATACTGGAAAATCTGCCAAAACATTGTTTTCTAGATTCATTCAGGGGCTTAAAGATGATCTTAAAAAAACCCCAAAAGATCTAGAACAACCAAAAAAAGAAAGCTTTTTCCTACGCCTAAAAGCCTTTTTTACCCTACCCACCAAAATATCTAACAAAAGAAATCCCCATTCCCTAACACTAGAGGAATTGGCTTCTCTTAGCAAAAATCCACCTAGTGCGCCTAGCGCAACGCAAACGCCACAGCAAGAACTAAATTTTGATAATCCTATCTTGCAGACCAAGGAAGAATCGCCAGAGGAATCACAAAATCTAGCAGAACAAGAAGAATCTCTCACTTTTCCACAAAATATGCCAAACATTGATGGTAAATCCCAAAATACCCCAAGTTCTAGCGTCACTGAAGAATCACAAGAATCACAGATTCGGCTCATTTCCACTCAAGAAGCCAAAACTCAAAAAAATCACAACTTGCAGCAATTCCAAATGGAATCCATAATGAGTTTAGAGCGATTTAAGAACTTTGAAAAAAATATTTTTTTTCAAGAAGAAGAAGATAATGATCCCATTAAGCTAATCAAAAAAACTCAAGATGAAAATCTAGAACCACAAGAGACAAATCCATTTGCTTTCTTAAAAGAGCGGCAAGAACCGCAAGAATCTCCAGCACCAAACCCCAAAGAAGATCAATCACCCCAAGAATCACTCAAAGAATCGCCTAAGCCTATCAAAGCCTATCCCAAAAAGCTCTATTCTGCTACACCCTTTAGTGCTTATTATGAAAAAAATCCAGCCGATGCAACGCGTGACTGCCTTGTCCCCAATGACACAGAAACTTCGCAAAATCAAACCACAATAACCAATGAAGATCCAATAGCTGAAGCAACCCCACAAAACAAACCAGCATCAATCCAGCAACAACTAGAAGATGAGGATATGCGTGCCATTCAAATGGCTATCAAAGAAGAGCTACAAAAAGCTCAAGATTACTTATCTGTTCAACAAGAATCATCACCCAATTTTGTGGAAGATGAGATTGTTCAACAAGAAACACAAGAAACACAAGAAACACAAGAAACACAAGAAACACAAGAAATAATCAAAGAAAAGCTTGAAGAAAAAAAAGGTATAGTGCTAAATTCAGATTATCTAACAATCACAAACCAACAAACCACCTTTGAAGAATCACCTCTTCAAGAATCACCAATCACCTCAATTTCACAAGATTTGCAAGAAGCATCACTCTTGCAAAATATCAATTTCCCGGTTTATGGCTATGGAAATACTTTTAGTCAAACTCCACAAGAGACAAATCCAAACTTTACCCAACAAACATTGCCCCAACAAAAACCTCAAGAAAATACGCCTACACCTATCACTCCACAATCCCAACAAGAAACTTTAGAGATTTTGCAAAATGCCATTAGAGAAAAAAGAGATTTAACCCTACAATTTAAAGAGGAAATCGCCCCAACCCCAACAAAGATTCCTCTAGAATCCAACCAAAACCAACAAAACCAATCCATTCCAAATGCCCAAGAATCTATAACCCAAGTAGCTCCCCAAACTCCACAATCTCAAACCAATACCACCCAAGTTAAAATCCTTGAAGAAAATCAAAATCTTCTCAATGAGATTGAAACAAGCACAGAATCAAAGCCTATCCAAACCGATTTTATTCTGCCTAAGCTTGAATTTCTACAAACTCCTCAAGAAGAGAGAATCGAGATTGACGAAGATGAAATTGATAAAAAAATCAATGATTTACTTAACAAACTTCGTATGTTCAAAATTGAAGGTGATATTGTCCGCACTTATTCTGGACCTATCGTTACAACTTTTGAATTTAGACCAAGCCCTAATGTCAAAGTCTCTAGAATCCAAACTCTCCAAGATGATCTAGCGATGGCTTTGAGAGCTAAAACTATCAGGATTCAAGCTCCTGTGCCAGGAAAAGATGTCGTTGGCATTGAGATTCCAAATAGTCAAATCCAAACTATCTATTTACGAGAAATTCTAGAAAATGATATTTTTCAAAATGCAACTTCACCGCTTACTTTGGCTTTAGGCAAAGACATTGTAGGGAATCCTTTTGTTACCGACCTTAAAAAGCTCCCTCACCTACTCATTGCAGGGACAACAGGAAGCGGTAAAAGTGTGGGAATAAATGCGATGATTCTCTCTTTGCTTTACAAAAATTCTCCCGATACACTAAGGTTACTTATGATTGATCCTAAAATGCTTGAATTTAGCATTTACAATGATATTCCACATTTATTAACCCCAGTTATCACACAACCAAAAAAAGCAATCATTGCACTTGATAATGCAGTTAAAGAAATGGAAAGACGCTACACACTAATGAGCGAAGCACGAATCAAAAATATTGAAAGTTATAACAAAAAGGCTGAAATAGAAGGCTTTGAGCCATTTCCTTATATTGTAATTGTCATTGATGAGTTAGCAGATTTGATGATGAGCGGCGGAAAAGAAGCTGAACTTTCTATCGCGCGTTTAGCGCAAATGGCGCGCGCTAGTGGTATTCACCTCATTGTTGCCACGCAAAGACCAAGCGTTGATGTTGTTACAGGAACTATCAAAGCCAATCTACCCTCACGCATTAGCTATAAGGTGGGGCAAAAAATTGATTCTAAAGTAATTTTAGATAGCTTTGGAGCTGAGTCGCTCCTAGGGCGTGGTGATATGCTTTTCACGCCTCCAGGTGGAGGAATAGTGAGACTTCATGCGCCATGGAGCACAGAAGAAGAAATCGAAAAAATCGTAGAATTTATCAAATTACAGCGACCTGTACAATACAATGAAAACTTTATGCCCAATGAAGATGAAACTTTGGGGCTTAATTATGAGGGTGAGACAGATGAACTCTATGAGGAAGCAAAAAGAATCATGCTTGCTAATAATAAAACTTCCATAAGTTACATTCAAAGGCGATTAGGAATTGGCTATAACAAAGCAGCTAATATTGTAGAACAAATGATATCTAGGGGCTTTTTAAGTCAGCCAAACTCTAAAGGAGTGCGTGAAATCATTGGCGAATAATCTTTAATCTACTCTAAAAAAATATGTAATTTTAAGTAAATTTTTGATAAACTTATTTACTTTAAGTATTTTTATTTTTGGAGTAGAGAAAGTATGAATCCGAGTTTAAAGGTCAATAAAATCAATAGTGCAAACGCGAATGCACAAGCTACTATCGCACTTAGTGAGCTAGATAAGAAAATTAATGAAGTTACTAAAGTTGCTAGTAAAAATCTCAAGATTGATGGTTTTAGAAAAGGAAAAATTCCAGCCGCTATTATCAAGTCTCGCTATGGCAAACAACTAGAAACAGATGCGCAAAGAGAATGTGTGCAAGACTTATTGCAAGAAATTTTAAAAGAACTTAATGTTAAAGCCGATGCACTCATAGGTGATCCAAGAATCACAAAATTTGATAAAAAAGATAATGGAATTGAAGTCGAAATTGAATTAAGTCTAACACCAGAGATTCCATTAGACAATGTAGAAAGTTGCATTCCAGAGGTTAAGATTCCAGAAGTTACTGAAGAAGAAATTAACAAAAGGTTAGAAGAGATTGCTGATGCAAGAGCTCCGCTTGTAGGCATAGAAGATGCTAGAAGAAAGCTCAAAGATGGCGAATACGCAAAAATTAACTTTGAAGGGTTTATTGATGGAGAGCCTTTTGAAGGAGGCAAGGCAGAAAATTATCTCTTAAAAATCGGTAGCAAATCTTTCATTGAAGGTTTTGAAGATCAGCTCATTGGAATGAAAAAAGATGAAGAAAAAGATATTCAAGTAATATTCCCAGAAAACTATCATGCCGCAAATCTAGCAGGAAAACCAGCAACTTTTAAAGTTAAACTCAATGAAATCCAAACTAAAGGTAAAATAGAGATTGATGATAACTTTGCCAAAACACTCTTGCCAGAAGAAAAAGAGGCTAATGTTGCGTTGCTTAAAGAAAAAATCAAGGAACAAATTGCTGCAGAAAAAAAACAAGCGCTTTACAATAACGAATTAAAAGCTACATTAATTGAAAATATCCACAAAGCCATTGACTTTGATTTGCCTAATCTCATTGTCGAACAAGAGATGGACTTACTCTTAAGAAATGAGTTTGCCAAACTCGCAAAAGAAGAACAAGAAAAATTAGCCAAAGACACTGAAGCACTCAAAGCTAAACGCGAAGAGCAAAGAAACGCTGCACAAAAAAGCGTTAAAACCACTTTCATTATCGATGCAATTGCAAGACGCGATAATATTGATATTCATGAAAATGAAATTCTTAACACAATTTATTATGAAGCAATGGCGATGCGTCAAGATCCAAAAATGGTCTTAGAATACTACAAAAATAATAATCTTATCCCTGCTATTAAAATGGCAATGCTAGAAGATAGAATCTTGACTAATCTACTCAACAAGAATGCACAATGAGCTATTATGTCCCTATCGTTATAGAAAAAACTGGGCGCGGCGAGAGAAGCTATGATATTTACTCACGGCTTCTTAAAGACCGAATCATTATGCTAAGTGGTCAAATTGATGATGGAGTTGCGGCTTCTATTGTCTCTCAACTTCTTTTTTTGGAAGCAGAAGATCCACAAAAAGACATTTATTTCTACATTAACTCTCCAGGTGGAGTAGTTACAAGTGGGCTTAGCATTTATGATACTATGAATTATATTAAGCCCGATGTTTGCACAATCTGTATCGGACAAGCAGCAAGTATGGGCGCATTTTTGCTTAGTTGTGGAACAAAAGGGAAACGCTATTCTTTGCCTAATTCAAGAATCATGATTCACCAACCTTTAGGTGGAGCCCAAGGACAAGCTACAGATATTGAGATTCAAGCAAAGGAGATCTTACGCTTAAAAGCGACTTTAAATGAGATTCTAGCAAACAACACTAGCCAATCCCTAGAAAAGATTGCTAAAGATACGGATAGAGATTTTTTTATGAGTGCCAAAGAAGCCAAAGATTATGGACTAATTGATAATATTTTGACAAAAAGTTTAAAATAGGATTAGCAATGAGAGAAGATTTAGCGGGAGCAAATTTACCCAACTTTGAAACTGGCGGAATCGAAGAGAGAACTTCAAGCTTTGATTCTATTCCTTCTTTTGATTCAACTAGCACTATCCAAAGCCAAGAAGAATCCAAACCCGCTAATGATGATTCAATAGAATCTTATGGAATGCATATTATCCAGACTATGGTGGCAAATGGCGTTCCGCCAACACCTTATAACTACAAAATTTATTTTGAAAAGCTTTTGGAGAACAAATCTCAAGATTTCAAAAACAGCGCTATACAATTTCTCCAAACAGAATTAATCCCTTCTGAAAAGCAAGCATCGCTAGAAAACAAAGTGCTTAAAGCTCAAAGCAGAATGATTAATACACTCCGTCTTGTTAGCGCACTTTTTAGCAATTTTCAACTGCTTCAAAATATTCTCAAAAAACACGAAAAAGAGATTGATTCTGTCCAAAATGCTAATATTTTACAAAATATTATCACTCTTTTTGAAAGAGAACTCAAGAAAATTGGCGAGATCTCAACCAAGCAGCTAAAAGATATTAAAACAGCTTATGATCAAACCACCAATGTAATAGAAGATATTACCCAAGAGATTATTTGCGATAGTCGCTACAATATCTATAATCAACGCTTTTTAGAAAATAAGATTCAGAAGGAATGTCAAGACTCAGCCATAGACAAACACAAATCCTCTCTTCTTTTACTCAAAATCACAAAAAATCTAGAAAAAAAGGTTACCTCAGAAAAAAATGCAGTTTTAATTAATAAAACTATCACAAAAATACTCCAAAAAACCGCAAACCGCAGCGACATACTTGCCTATTATGGAGAGGGCATATTTGGTATTTTGCTCAATCACAGGGACAAAGAAAGCGCTAAGCGTTTTGCTAATAATCTTTCTGAAAAAGTTGTGGAGACCAATGTTTATCTTGGCGATGAAGAGTTATCTTTAAGTATTTGCAGTGGAATTTGCGAAATTGATGAGCAATCAAAGGCAAGAGAAATCCTTAAAAATACTCTTGAAGCTCTCAAGAAAGCCTCAAATAGTAATCTTTCGTTTGTTGTTTATGGAGAAAAATAATGTTAGAAGTCATCACTTACCCAAATCCTATTTTGCGACAAATCTCCAAACCCATTGAAGTATTTGATAAATCATTGCACGATCTTTTAGATGCAATGTATGAAGTTATGCTTCAAAAAAATGGAGTTGGAATTTCTGCAATCCAAGTTGCCAAACCCATTCGCGCATTACTTATTTGTTTGCCCGATGAAGAGGGAAATCAACACAAAGAAGATTTATTAGAAATCATCAATCCGCAAATCTTGGAAAAAGATGGCGAAATTTTGTTTAATGAAGGCTGTTTAAGTGTTCCTGAATTTTATGAAGAGGTAAAACGCGCTTCTTCTTTAAAAGTGGCTTATCAAGACCGCTATGGGAATCCAAAAGAATTAGAAGCCAAAGATTACTTAGCAGTTGCCTTGCAACATGAGATTGATCATTTAAATGGCATTTTATTTATTGACAAACTCTCCATTCTTAAGCGCAAAAAATTTGAAAAAGAATTAAAACATAAAAGGAAAGGATAAAAATGGCTCTAAACCTTCTTTATTGCGCCGCTCAAGAAGGTTTAGAAGCTAGAGAAGTGGAGGTAGAAGTAAGCTTTACAAAAGCGCTTCCCTCTTTTCAAATCACCGGATTAGCAGGTAATGCAATCCAAGAATCACGCCAAAGAATTCAATCTTCCCTGCTTTTTAGTGATTTCAAATTTCCTCCTTTAAAAATAAGTGTCAATCTCTCCCCATCAGATCTTCCCAAACAAGGTAGCTTTTATGATTTACCTATTGCACTTTTGATAGCACTTTATGGTCATTGCGATTTAGAATTTGACAATAAAGAGCCTCAAAAATATTTTGCCTTTGGAGAATTGGGGCTTGATGGAAGAGTTAAAGATACTCCTTCTATTTATCCTCTACTTTTTTCTCTTTTAAGTCGTCAAGAAAATCAAGATGGTATTTTCATACTTCCCAAAAGCGCAAAAGGTTTTTACTCCACACTGCCTAATTTAAAAGCTTATTTTGTAGAAACACTTAAAGAAGCCATTGAAATTTTAAAATACCCTCCACCTTTAGAATCTACAATAACCAATCTGCCCTTTGACTATGAAATAATCAATGATGAAAAATATTATTTAAACACCCATTTTCCGTTAGATTTTAAAGACATTATCGGGCAAGAAAGAGCCAAAAGAGCAGCACTTATAGCCGCTTGTGGATTCCATAATATTTTGTTTGAAGGTAGCGCTGGAAGTGGAAAAAGTATGATAGCCTCTAGAATCCCCTATATTCTACCTCCTCTTAAACTTTCTGAAATCCTGCAACTTGCTTCCACAACTCTAAAACTTTCTGCACAGCGCCCCTTTAGAAATCCACATAATAGCGCCACAAAAGCAGCAATTCTTGGAAGTGCCGTTGGGCAGAATATCAAATATGGAGAAATTAGTCTTGCACATCTTGGAGTTTTGTTTTTTGATGAATTGCCCCACTTCCCAAAAAATACTTTAGAATCACTACGAGAGCCTTTGGAAAATCACCATTTTACTATCTCGCGCCTCCAAGCAAAAATTACCTGCCCCACAGATTTTATGTTTATTGGAGCAATGAATCCCTGTCCTTGTGGAAATTTGTTAAGCGTTTCAAAAGAATGTCGCTGCAACCAAAAAGAAATCAACACCTATAGAAATAAGATTTCTGATCCTTTTTGGGATAGATTAGATTTATTTGTAGCTATGCAAGAGAGCGCACACACCAAGCACACCATAACTTCAAAAGAAATGCATACTCAAGTTTTAAATGCCTTTAGATTTCAAAAAACACGCAACCAAAAATGCTTCAATGCAAGATTAGAGGGGGAGAATCTAAAAGATTTTTGTGCTTTAGGCAATCAAGAACAAGAAATCTTGGAGTTAGCTAAAGATCGCTTTTCTCTCTCTTATAGGGCGATAAATAAAATATTAAGAACTGCAAGAAGTATCGCTGATTTAGCTCTAAGCGAAAAAATTTCAAAAGAACATTTACTGGAGGCTTTAAGCTATCGCAAAGCTTCCTAATTTGTTACAAAAATTCACATATTAAATAAACCTATAATTTTTTTCTTAAAAAATAAAAATATATTTAACTTTTCTGTTAAGATTAAAGTATATTTTAAATTTTAGGAGAAAAAATGAAACTACTTGTTGCACTCTTTTTGGCTCTATCTTTTTTATTTGGAGCTGTTGATTTAAATAAAGCAAGCAAAGAGGAGCTTATGAGCATCAAAGGAATCGGTGAAGCAAAAGCACAAGCTATTATTGATTATCGTGAAAAAACGCCTTTTTATTCTATTGATGATCTAGAAAATGTCAAAGGATTTGGAGCAAAAACGATTCAAAAAATTCGCAAGGAACTCGTAGTAGAGACAGCTAAAGAACAATAAGCTAAAAGAATCTCAATTAAGATTTATCAAAGTTTCTACTAAGTTTGCAAAGAATATAATTTTAAATTCTTAATTTATTTTTAACGAGGTTGGCAATGGCATTGCAAGTGTATTATGACAAAGATTGTGATTTAGGATTAATCCAAAAGAAAAAGGTGGCGATTATTGGTTTTGGGTCTCAAGGACACGCACACGCGGAAAACTTACGAGATTCTGGAGTGGAAGTTGTTATTGGGCTTTATAAAGGTGGTAAAAGCTGGGCAAAAGCAGAAGCAAAAAACTTCAAAGTCCTTGAAGTAAGTGAAGCTACAAAATGGGCTGATGTAGTGATGATTCTAATCCCTGATGAATTACAAGCCGATGTGTTTGAACGCGATATAAAAGCAAATTTGAGTGAAGATAAAATCATTGCTTTTGGACACGGATTTAATATCCATTTTGGACAAATCAAAGCACCAAAAGGCGTAGGCGTGATTATGGTAGCACCAAAAGCACCCGGACACACAGTGCGAAGCGAATTTGTAAAAGGTGGCGGAATCCCTGATCTCATCGCGGTAGAGCAAGATACAAGCAAAGGTGATGCAAAAGCGATTGCACTAAGCTATGCGAGTGCGATTGGCGGTGGTAGAAGTGGGATTATTGAAACGACTTTTAAAGATGAAACTGAAACCGATCTTTTTGGTGAGCAAGCCGTGCTTTGCGGTGGCGTAAGTAGTCTTATTAAAGCAGGATTTGAAACACTTGTAGAGGCTGGATACCCTGAAGAAATGGCGTATTTTGAATGTTTGCATGAGCTTAAGCTAATCGTGGATTTAATCTATGAAGGTGGCTTGGCAAATATGCGATATTCTATCTCAAATACCGCAGAATACGGCGATATGGTAAGCGGTCCTAGAGTGATTAATGCTGAATCTAAAAAAGCAATGAAAGAGATTTTGAGCGACATTCAAGAAGGACGCTTTGCAAAAGACTTTATTTTAGAGCGTAAAGCAGGTTATGCGAGAATGAATGCAGAACGCAAAAATCTAGCCAACCATAAAATCGAGCAAGTGGGTGAAAAACTTCGCGCTATGATGCCTTGGATTGGCGCAAACAAGCTTGTCGATCAAAATAAAAACTAATTTTAAGCAAAACTCCCAAAATTTCTAATTGGGAGTTTTATATTTCAAAGAAGCAAACTTTCTAACTTTTTATACAAATTCCACCTGTGGCTTTATTTTTGTGCTTTATATATTTCTTCTTCTATATGAATATAAAAATCTGCAATTTCGCCATAAGCTTTTCCCCAAGCCTCAATTACCTCATCATTAGCAACTTCACCTAACACCTCTTTGATAGCCACTAGCAAACACTCCCCCACAAGCGGATAATGTTCGGGCAAAACATTTAAACTCACATGAGTTTTTCCAATAGCTTCTACAGAACGACGAATCTTTTCTAGATCATCAATATTACTAGCCGCATTTAAAATCGCCATTGCCAAAGCCTTGGGTTGTTTTCCATTTTTTTGTTTTTCCATATCAAACATTCCTTGCACTTGTGGATAACGACCAAAAAGCTCACGATAAAAAACTTTTGTAATATCCTCTCCATATTGTTTGAGTGCCGGAATCGTGCTTTTTACAATCTCTTTAGTGTGTAAATCTAACATTATTTAACCTTTTATAGTGAATTAAAATCAGCATTGTAAGAAAAAATCAAAATAAAAAAATTGATTTATGTTAATTTTAGCAAATCTCAAATAATCAAAAAAGATAAAAAAATCAAACCATTAAGGTTTTTGTTGTATAATTTCAAGCAATAATATCGGTTACCTAGGGGCGAAATATCAAAAATTTCTTTTTTTATTTTCTAAAATTTTTCCCTTTTTTGTTGCTTTCTCCACTTTTTGGGCGCGAAATTACAAGTGCTTGGGCGGTAAATGCTGGGAATCTCAATCCGCATCTCTATTCACCCAATCAAATGTATGCCCAAATTATGCTTTATCAATCTTTAGTACGTTTTGATGGTGAAAAGTTTATAGGCGAAGTTGCTAAATCCTGGGAAGTCTCTAAAGATGGCAAAACTTACACTTTTTTTCTCAAAGACAACCTCGTATTTTCTGATGGTAGTCCGCTTGATGCCTATGCAATAGAGATAAATTTCAAAGCCATTTTAGAGAATAAAACACGACATTTGTGGCTTGGAATCACACAAAAAATTGCCTATGCCAAAGCACTTGATTCCAAAACTTTTGAACTCAAACTCACAACTCCCTATACTGCCACTCTAAACGAGCTTAGTCTCCCACGCCCTTTTAGATTTATCGCACCAAGTGCAATGATCAATAATTCAACCAAAAATGGCATAAAAGCTCCCATTGGAAGTGGTGCTTGGGTGTTAAAAGAAAGTAAATTAGGATCTTATGATATTTTTGCTCCAAACCCTCATTTTCAAGGCAAGAAACCTGAAATTTCAAAACTCACAATGAAAATCCTGCCCGATCCAAACTCTAGAATCTTAGCCTTTGAAAGTGGTGCATTGGATATTTTAGTGGGCAAAGATTCACTTTCGCGTGAAAATTTCTTACGCCTTAGCAAAAACCCCAAATACCAAACCATCACTTCTAACCCTCAAGGCACTTTTCACCTTGTTATTAATGCTAATAATCAGCGCCCCACTCACGATATTAATTTGCGTCAAGCTATATTAGAATCTATTAATCGCCAAGTGATTTTAGAAAAGATTCTCCTTCAAATTGACAAACTAGCCTATAATCTTTTTAACCCTCAATTAGAATTTTGTAGCACACAGCCACAAACTCCCACTTTTAACCCAAAAAGCGCTCAAGACCACCTCCTAAAAAGCACCTACATGCAAGAAGCCCTTAATCTTGTCTATATCGCAAACAATCCCGTTCAAAAAACAATTGCCGAAGCTATTCAAAATGATTTAAACAAAATTGGAATCAAAATCAAGCTCAATGCCACAGAGCCAATTTACTTTTTCCAAAGACAAAAAAATGGTAATTTTGACTTGATCTTTAATGAAACTTGGGGGAATCCTTATGACCCACATTCTTTTATTGCTTCAATGTTAGCCCCATCTCACGCCGATTTTGCTGCACAAAAAGACTTAAATTCGCGCAAAGAAATAGAAGCACTTATCAATACTATCCTTAACCAAACTAATCCCAAGATTCTCCAAACAAACTACACGAAATTATTTAATCTCTTACACCAAAGTGCGATTTATCTCCCTTTTAGCCATGGAGTAGTGCTTGGAATTTACAACAAAGAGCGCATCAAGTCTTATCAAATGGGTGCTATGGAAACAGAATTTCTATTTGAAAATATGGAATTTTAATGCTTCTATTTCTTTGCAAAAGAATCCTACTTTTAATCCCCATTTTGTTAGCCGTTTCCTTTATTGTTTTTGGGATCTTGCGCTTAAGTCCTATTGATCCTGCTTTTGCCTACCTTACACAATCCCAGATTCCACCCACCAAAGAAGCCCTAGAAGCCACTCGAATCGAGCTTGGCTTAAATCTACCTTTCTTTGAGCAATATTTTCTTTGGCTAAAAAATCTCTTAAACTTAGATTTTGGAATCTCCTATGTTACCAAACGCCCCGTGCTAGAAGACATTCTATATTATCTCCCCACTACTCTAAATTTAGCTTTGCTTTCTATGCTTGTTGTAATATTTTTTGGGGTTTTCTTAGGTATGCTTGGCGCAGTCAAAAAAGGAAGTTGGGTAGATAAAAGCTTGAGTATTTTTGCTTTTTTTGGCGTATCAATACCAAGCTTTTGGTTTGGATTTTTGCTAATCTATCTCTTTACTTTAAAGCTAGGGATTCTCTCTCCCTATGATGATTTTTCACTCAAAAGTTATATTCTCCCTGTCATTACCCTAAGCCTAATGTCTATTGCCATTAATATGCGCTTAGTGCGTGTAAGCTATCTAGAGCACCAAAGCCAAAGAAGCGTGTTATATGCTTATGCGAGAAATCTACCTAAACAAACCATTCAAAAACACATCTTAAAAAATTCTCTACTCCCTATTGTTACTTCCTTGGGTATGCACTTTGGAGAGATTTTAGGTGGAGCAGTGGTTGTGGAGATTCTCTTTGGTTTGCCAGGCTTTGGACGATATGCAGTGAGTGCAATTTACAGCCACGATTACCCAGTGATTCAAGCCTTTATGATTGTTATGGTGGTTATTTTTGTATTTTTAAATCTCTTAGTAGATATTCTCCTTGCCTATCTTAATCCAAAAATCCGCTATGAGAATGCCTAATGCGCTTAAAAATTGCTCTTTTTCTTGCTTTGTGTTGGATTTTTGTTGCTCTCTTTGCGCCTTGGATTTTTCCTTATGACCCTACTCTTGGAGATTTAGAGCAGAAATTCCTATCTCCTTCTGCGCAACATTGGCTAGGCACAGATCATTTAGGTAGAGATATTTTAAGCCGTTTGGGCTATGGAGCTAGAATCTCCCTTTTTAGTGTTTTTGTGATTTCTTTACTAATTGCTTTGAGTTCTTTTATTATTGGTATTATTGCTGGATATAAGGGTGGTTTTATTGATAGCGTTTTAATGCGGATTTGCGATGTATTTTTGACTTTTCCTACTTTTATTTTAGCGCTTTTTTTCATTGCCATTTTTGGGGTTGGAATCACCAATGTTATTTTAGCCATTGTGCTTACACATTGGGCTTGGTATGCTAGAATGATAAGAAGTATCACGCTTGAAGCAAAAACCCAAAACCATATTCAAGCTGCCAAAATGCTTGGAGGTAATGATTTTATGATTATCATAAAACACATTTTGCCTGTGGTATTTTTACAAATGATTATTCTTATTACACTTGATTTTGGGCATATGCTTTTACATATTTCAGGACTTTCTTTTTTGGGACTTGGTGTGCAAGCGCCTATGCCTGAATGGGGAGTGATGATTCAAGATTCTGCGCCTTATATTATGGAACATCCTATTTTAATGCTTTATCCAGGGCTTTGCATTTTTATTTCTGTGGCTATTTTTAACACTTTAGGGGAAGCCTTAAGAGATAAATATTCGCTCCAAATGGAAAAACAATGATAAGACTTCAAGATTTTAACCTTTTTTCTAACAAAAAACAAATATTGCACCACCTAAATCTAAATCTCAAAAATAACCAAAGAGTCGCTCTCTTAGGCGAGAGTGGAAGCGGAAAAAGTCTTCTAGCAAGGGCTATTTTGGGACTTTTACCCCAAGACTTTACAAGCTCTGGCACTCTCCAAAGTGATGAAAAATTTGGAGTAATTTTGCAAAATCCTGCAAGTTGCTTTGATTCAATTTTTACTTTAAGGCAACATTTTTTAGAAACACTCAAAGCTCACCATCTAAGCGCTTTAAAAGAAGATTCTTGGGGGCTAAAGGAGGTGGGATTAACTCAAGATATTTTAGATTCTTATCCTTTTGAACTAAGTGGCGGAACACTTCAGCGACTAATGATTGCACTTAGTATTTGCATTCAACCTAGCTTTATTATCGCAGATGAAATGACGAGCAATTTAGACTGCTTAGGCACACTGAAAATCTCTAGTCTCTTGCTTTCTTTGCAAAAAAAAATGGGTTTTGGACTGCTTTTTATCACTCATGACCTTTCATTAGCAGCCAAAATGGCAGAAACAATCATCGTGCTTCATCAAGGAACAATTATTGAACAAGGGCATAAGAATCAAATTTTAACCAACCCAAAGCACCAAAAAACACAAGAGTTGCTAAGAGAGAATCAAAAACTTCTAAACACACCTTGGGGGGATTTTCGTGGAAAAATTACTTGAAGTCAAAAACCTAACTCAAAGCTACAAAAAAGGGAATTTTTTTTCTCAATCAAAACAAGAGGTGATTTTAGAAAATATTAACTTCTCGCTGACACAAGGAAAGAATCTAGGCATATTAGGCGAAAATGGTGCTGGAAAATCAAGCTTGGTGAGAATCTTGCTAGGATTGGAAAAGGCTAAGAGCGGAGAAGTTAAGATTTTGGGCAAAAAATATTTTGAAGGTTCAGATCAAGAGATTCGCCAAAATATACAAGGTATCTTTCAAGATCCTCAAAGCTCTCTTAATCCCAGATGGAGTGCAAGAGAATGTATTTTAGAGGGATTAAAAAATTATCATTGCATTACAAACAAAAAACAACAAAGCGAGGAATTAGCAAAGTTTGTAGAAATAAACCCCCTTGATCTTGATAAAAAAAGTCTCTATTTTAGCGGTGGTGAGCAACAAAGAATCGCTATTGCACGCGCCATAGCCCTAAAACCTAAAATTCTCATTTTAGATGAAGCTTTTTCTAATCTTGATGCGCATTTACAAATGCAAATGATAGAGAATCTCAAAAAAATTCAACAAGATTTCGCTCTAACTTTGATTGTTATCTCCCATGATTTAAGGGTTATTTTGCAGTTATGTCAAGAAATTATTTTGCTTAAAAAAGGAAAAATTATATTCCAAGCCTCTAAGCAAGAAGGCATTCAAGATGCAATTTTGCGCGATAAAACGGGTGTTTTTAGAGAGTTTTTAGAAGCAAGTTTTCAAAATACCTTTTTGCAAGTGGAATTATGATATAATGAGCTCTATTTTCTAAGGCAAAGGACTAAAATGGGACCAAGTGTTCAGCAATTATTAATCATTTTGTTAATTATTATTGTGTTATTTGGAGCTAAGAAGATTCCAGATTTAGCAAAGGGTTTGGGTTCAGGTATCAAGAACTTCAAAAAAGCAATCAAAGAAGATGAAGAAAATGCAGACATCAAGACTACAGAAGCCAAACCAGACAAAATTCAAAATGATTCTAACACAAAAGAAACAACCGCTTCCACAAACCAAAACGAAACTACAAAAGTTTAACAAATGTATTATAAAATTAAAAAAATTGTCGATGAGACGCTTGGAATTACAAGTGTTTTAGAGCAACCTCGCGATAAGAAGTTTGGGCATTTTGCCCTACCGACTTTTAGTTTGGCAAAAAGCCTTAAGAAATCCCCCCAAGATATTGCCCAAGATTTTGCAAAAAAGCTTGAATTGCTACCAGAAATCTCTAGCCTCAATGTTGTTGGTGGCTATGTTAATTTTTTCTTAAGTGATTTATTTTTGGAGCAATGCACACAAGATTTCTTAAAGCCAAAGCAAAAAAATGGAGAAAAAATCCTCTTGGAATATGTAAGTGCCAATCCCACAGGACCTTTACATATTGGACACGCAAGGGGAGCGATTCTAGGCGATAGCTTATGCAAAATTGGGCGGTATTTGGGTTACTCTATTACAACAGAATATTACATTAATGATGCAGGCTCACAGATTGAAAACCTAGGAAAATCTATTTATTTTGCAGGAAGACACTTATTTTTGGGTGATTCTTATGAATTACCAGAGGGTTGCTATAAAGGCGAATATATTTTGGATTTAGCCAAAGAGGCAAAAGAATGCTTTGGGGTAGAATGTTTTAAAAGTGAAGAATTTATTGAAAAATTAAGCCTTTTTGGCAAGGACAAAATGCTAGAAGAAATCAAAAGCAATCTTGCAGAAGCAGGAATTGTGTTTGATAATTTTGTTAGCGAAAAAGAGCTTTATAAGCAATGGAATGACACACTAAAATCCCTAGAATCACACCATGGCATCTATGAGCAAGAAGGTAAAATTTGGATCAAATCCACAGAGTTTGGCGATGAAAAGGATCGCGTTGTTGTGCGCGAAAATGGTGAGCCAACTTATCTAGCAGGAGATATTATCTATCATAAAAACAAGTTTGAACGCAAATTTGATAGATATATCAATATTTGGGGCGCCGACCATCACGGATATATTCAACGAGTAAAAGCTGCAGTTGAATTTTTGGGCTACAATAGCAATCAACTAGAAATTTTACTCTCCCAAATGGTCGCTTTACTAAAGGGTGGAGAATCTTATAAAATGAGCAAAAGAGCGGGTAATTTTATCTTAATGAAAGACATTATAGAAGATGTTGGTTCAGATGCACTGCGTTTGATTTTTTTAAGTAAAAGAGCCGATACGCATTTGGAATTTGATATTGAAGATCTAAAAAAGCAAGATTCATCCAATCCTGTTTATTATATTAATTACGCACACGCTAGGATTCACACACTTTTTGCAAAATCCAATCACACCTTAGAAACATTACAAAAAAACTTTAGCAATCTTAGTGAATCTTTGCGAGATTTGCTTGTTTTGGCACTCAATCTCTCAAAAACACTTGAAGATTCTTTTATCCAAAGAAATCCCCAAAAAGTCGTAGAGTATTTACGCGCTCTCTCAAGTGAGTTTCATCGATTCTACAATGAAGAAAAAATTCTTAATACTCCTAATGAACAGACAATTCTAAGTGTCTTAAGCGTTGTTGTACAATCGCTTAATGCCGGATTAGATTTGCTTGGAGTTAAAGCCAAAAAAAGTATGTAAAGGAAAACAATGAATAAAGCTGTTATCTTCCCTGGACAAGGTTGTCAAAGCATCGGAATGGGAAAAAGCCTTTTTGAAAATAGCCAAGAAGTAAGGGAGCTTTTTGAAAAAGCAAGCGACCTTTTAAAAGAGGATATGCAAAAACTTTGCTTTGAAGAAAACGATAAACTTAATCTTACCCGCTACACACAACCTGCTATTTTGCTTGTAAGCTATAGCGTTTTCCATCTTATTAAACCCAAAATAAATGGAAAAATCAACCTAGCATTAGGACATTCTTTAGGCGAATTTAGCGCACTTTGCGCAAGTGGTGCCCTAAGCTTTGAAGAAGCTATAAAGCTGGTAAGCCAACGCGGAAACCTTATGGAAGAATCTTGCAAAAAGCAACAAGCAGGAATGATGGTAGTGCTAGGCTTGGAAGATTCTACGCTTGAAGAGCTTTGCGATAAAAAACGCAATGTAGGCTTAAAAGTCTGGTGTGCTAATTATAATGGTGATGGGCAAATGGTTTTAGCAGGTAGCAAAGAAGACTTGTTAGAGCTTGAAGTAGAACTAAAAGGGCTTGGCGCTAAAAGAGCCTTAATGTTACCAATGTCTGTTGCTAGCCATTGCCCTATTTTGGAAAATATGTGCAAAGAATTTGAAATGCTTTTAGAGAAGACTTTGCAAGAATCATTTGCATTCTCGATTGTCTCTAATGTTACTGCGCGTCCTTATAACACGAAAAATCAAGCTTTAGATCTGCTTTCTAAGCAATTAATTTCGCCCGTGCTTTATAAGCAATCCATTAGAGAAAATGATTCTGCAGTAGATCTCTTTATCGAGTGTGGAGGAAATGTTCTTAAAGGCTTAAACAAACGCTTAACGCAAAAAGAAACACTTTCTTTGCAAACTTATGATGAAATCCAAAATTTCTTACAAAAGGATTAATAAATGACAATTGGCATTTTAGGAGCTATGCAAGAGGAAATCTCTCCTCTTTTAGAGCATTACAAAACTTATGAAACCATAGCTTTTGGAGGCAATACTTTCTATAAAGTCTCCCTTAGCAATAAAACGCTCATTATCGCGTGCAGTCGCATTGGCAAAGTGCATTCTAGCTTGAGCGCAGCCACAATGATTCTGTATTTTAGTTGTGATAAAATAATCTTTAATGGCGTAGCAGGTGGAATCAATCCAAGCTACAAAATTGGCGATTTAGTCATTGGTGAAAAACTCTGCCAACACGATGTAGATATTACAATCTTTGGGCATCCTTTTGGGTATTTTTCTGATAGCAAAATTTTCACACAAACTGATGAAACACTCAATGAGCTTGCCAAAGAAGTTGCCAAAGATTTAAACATTACCATTCATCAAGGAACCATTGCAACTGGCGATCAATTCATTAGCAACAAAGAGAAAAAAGAGTGGATAAAAAATGAATTTAACGCTGATGCAATTGAAATGGAAGGAGCAAGTGTAGCTGCGGTTTGCGATAATCTCAACACACCTCTTTGTGTGATTCGTGCTATTTCTGATAATGCTGGCGATGAAGCACTTATTAGCTATGAGGAATTTTTAGAACATTCCGCCAAACAAAGTGCATCACTTGTCATAAAAATGATTGAAAAAATTAACTAAGGAGGGAATTATGCGTCTTATTTTAGTGCGTCATGCAAAAGCAGAGGATAGGGAACAATGGAAAGGGGAAGATGATTTAAAGCGCCCACTTACACAAAAAGGCAAAAAACAAGCCAAAAAAATAGCCAAATATCTTTACAAGCGCTATCCTGAAGTAGATGCAGTTATTTCTTCTTTAGCTTTACGTGCTTGTGATACTGCAAAATATATTGCCAAACTCCAAAAAAATAGCACTTTTTTTCTAAGCCCACATCTGAACCCAGAAGTTGGCATTGAAGGCTACACTAAGCATCAAAATGAGATTGAAGAGGATTGGCAAACTCTTGTAGTTGTTGGGCACGAACCTGCTATTAGCGAATTTGTCAAAAGTATCTGCTCTAAGGGCAATTTGAATATCAAAATCCATAAAGGTGGCGTTGTAGAACTAGAGCACGAGGGCAATGAAAATTGGGCTTTGGTGGGATTGAGAAATTTTTAGGGAGGTAGATGAATGTTTGTAGGCTATCTTCCAGATATCATTGGCAAATTCAAAAAAAATGAAGTTTTGACAAAAGTTTTTGGCTATCTTTGGGAAGCGATTGATGAAGAAAGCGAAGTCTTTGCAAGAATCTCCAATCTCAAAGCAGGTGAAACCTTTGAAGTATATTTTGATGGGGGAGCCAAAGCCATAGAACAAGCTTATCTCACCAAAACTCCACAAGAAGCCTTCTATGAAAGCCACCAAGCAATGGTTGATTTCCAAATGCTAATTAATGGAAAAGAAATCTTCTTTGTCTCTCCACATAGCCTTTGTGAAATTAAAACACCTCTAGATTCCACAAAAGATCTCATTGAATATCATAAAAGCCCCTATACTTCAAGTATTTTGCTCTTTAGGGGGAATCTGGCTGTTTTTGAAAGCATCGATGTTCATGCGGGTGGAATTTCTGTTAATACAAGCGAACTTGTCCAAAAAGTCGTTGTTAAAATCCCCAAAGAACTTATTAAATTAAATTTCTAGCAGATTAGATTCAAATCTGCTATTCTTTCATTTTATATTATCTGACAAACTCACTGCCAATACCTGCGCTAGTAAAGAGCTCTAGAAGCAATGAATGCGGGATTCTTCCATCGATAATATGAGCTTTTTCAACACCATTTGTGATGCATTCCAAACAAGCCTCCACCTTAGGTATCATTCCTCCACTAATCACACCTTCATTAATTAGTTGCTTTGTTTCTTGCAGATTCAAGCTTTCGATGATATTTTTATTTGCATCTAAAACCCCTTGGGTATCTGTCAAGAAAATAGCCTTTTTAGCTTTGGTAGCAATGGCAATCGCACTTGCTGCACTATCAGCATTGATATTAAACCCAGGGTGCCCAGATTCCCCTCCATAAGCAATAGGAGCAATCACTGGAATTAAGTTTTGCGCTAAGAGATTATCAATCACTTCGCCTTTAGTTGCAATAATCTCTCCAGTATAACCATATTTCCCATTCTCTTTTGGCTTAGCCAAAAACAATGAAGCGTCTTTCCCACTCATACCCAAAGCACTCACTCCGTGATGATTTAAAAATGAAGTAATTTCTTTATTTATCTCTCCACTTAACACCATTTCCACCACTTTTAGTGCTTCTGCGCTTGTTACTCTCACGCCATTGATAAATTCACTCTCTATCTTTAATGCCCCTAATAATTCATTAATCCTTTTTCCCCCACCATGCACAATAATAGGCTTAATGCCAAGCATATAAAGCAACACAATATCCATAGCAAATTGCTCTTTTAACTCAGGATTAATTTGTGCAGCACCCCCATATTTAATCACAATTTTTGAACCACGAAAAATTTTGATATAGGGAAGCGAATCAAGTAAAATAGAAACAATTTTAGAGTAATTATGCATTATTTTCCTTTTTTCTAGTAAAATATTTATGAAATTATAACTCAAAAAAGGAATTCAAAATGCAAAATAATATTGTTTTTTTAGATGCTTTAAGTCTTGGCGAAAACAACCTAAGAGAAAGCTTACAAAGCATTGGAAATTACACAGAATACCCTACTACAAGCCCCAATGAAACTCTTAATCGTTGCAAAGGGGCTAACATTGTCTTAACAAATAAAGTAGTTTTAAACAAAGAAATCTTAACTGCCCTAAAAGATACTTTAAAACTAGTTTGTATCACTGCTACAGGGACCAATAATGTTGATTTGCAAACCGCTAAAGATTTAGGAATCGAAGTAAAAAATGTCGCAGGTTATTCCACAAAAAGCGTTGCCCAGCACACTTTAATGATGGCATTGGCTTTGAGTGCAAAACTACCTTTTTATGATTCTTATTGCAAAAGTGGCACCTATGCTAAAAGCCCAATTTTTACAAACTTATCCACACCACTAGAATTACTAGATAATAAAAAATGGGGAATAATTGGGCTTGGGACTATCGGCTTAGAAGCAGCAAGACTAGCTAGTGCATTTGGCGCTAAAATAAGCTATTATTCCACAAGTGGCAAGAATCAAAACCCAAATTACCCTTGTATTGCCTTAGAATCTCTTCTTAAAGAGAGTGATGTTATCTCCATTCACGCACCGCTAAATCCCTCCACACAGAATCTATTAAACAAAAGCAATTTATCCCTTATTAAAGAGGGTGGAATCCTTATTAATGTAGGTAGGGGTGGAATCGTCAATGAGCTTGAATTGGCAGAAGAAATGCAAAAGCGTAAAATTTATGCTGGATTTGATGTTTTTAGCCAAGAACCTATGGTAGAAAATCATCCATTTTTAAACCCTAAAATCGCCGATCAATTTATTCTCACTCCGCACAATGCTTGGGGCTATGAAACAAGCAAAGAAATCCTTATAAAAGGTGTAATAGACAATATTCAAAACTTTCTAAAGGCTTAATCTGCCTTTAAATAAGTCCCATTTTTTCTTTGGCTTCTTGATAGGTTTTTTGTGCGATTTCTCTAGCTGTCTGTGATCCTTTTTGCAAAATCCCTTGCAAATAGGCAAAATCACCAAAAAGCCTTTCATAAGATTCTCTAATAGGGCGCAATCCCTCAATTACAACCTCTGCCACTTTCATTTTTAATTCCCCATAACCTTTTCCTGCAAAAAACCTTTCAATTTCTTCTCTTGATTCTTTGCTAAAACATTGATAAATATTCAAAAGATTATAAACTCCCGCACGACTCTCATCAAAAGCAATAACACCCTCTGAATCAGTCGTTGCTTTTTTGAATTTTCTTACAATCTCATCAGGACTATCTAAAAGCGCGATTAAGTGGTTTGGCTTATCTCCTGAACTTTTACTCATCTTTTTTGTCGGATCATCTAGCCCCATAATTCTTGCGCCCTCTTTTTGAATCAAAGGCTGTGGAACAACAAAAATCTCACCATAATCACGATTAAACCGCATTGCTGTATCACGCGCTAATTCAATGTGCTGCTTTTGGTCCTCGCCCACAGGTACAAACTCACTTTTATAAAGCAAAATATCTGCACTCATCAAATTAGGATAATTAAAAAGCCCTGCAAAAATACTTTTTGGATTCTTTTGGCTTTTGTCCTTAAACTGCGTCATACGACTTAAATCACCCATAGGCGTAATACAAGTCAAAAGCCACGCCAAAGAGGTGTGTTCTTGAATCTCTGATTGAATAAAAAGTGTAGATTTCTGTGGATCAATACCACAAGCAAGTAGCATCGCACAAAGCTCAAAAGTTTTTTCGCGCAAAGTCTTTGGATTCTGTGGAATCGTGATGGCGTGTGAATTAACCACACAAAAAATATTTTCATATTCTTCTTGGCGATCCACCCAATTTTTCACTGCACCCAAATAATTCCCCAAATGAATATTTCCTGTTGGCTGAATCCCAGAAAAAACGCGCGGTTTCTTTGTGGTTACTTTGGTTTGCATAGCAATCAATCCTTCAAAAAGTGTAATTTAAAGTGTGAATTATAACAAAACTTAAACTTTTTTGTTAAAATTTTACCCAAAGAATCTCACAAAAGGAGCACGATTGAACTTAGCCAAACCAACACTCACAAAGCGAATCATTCCCTGCCTTGACATTAAAGATGGGCGCGTAGTTAAAGGCGTTAATTTCGTTGGTTTGCAAGATGCCGGAGATCCCATAGAAGTAGCAAAACGCTATAACGATGAAGGAGCAGATGAAATCACCTTTTTAGACATTACTGCCACTCACGAAGGGCGCAACACCACCATAGAAATGGTAAAGCGAGTTGCTAAAGAAATCTTTATCCCTCTAGCTGTGGGAGGCGGAATCTCTAGTTTAGAAGATATTTACAAGCTACTTAATGCAGGGTGCGATAAGGTTAGCCTAAACTCTTCTGCCATTGCAAATCCCAACTTCATCACACAAAGCGCAAAACGCTTTGGCTCACAATGTATTATCGTTGCCATAGATGCCAAGAAAAAAGCCACAGGAAAAGGCTGGGAGGTCTATACGCACGGCGGCAGAAAAAACACTGGAATCGACTTAGAAGAATGGGCGCTAGAAGCTTATAACAGGGGTGCAGGAGAGATTTTGCTTACGAGCATGGATTGTGATGGCACCAAAAATGGCTATGATTTAGTCCAACTCCAAAAAATCTCAAAATTAGTCCATATTCCACTTATTGCAAGTGGTGGTGCAGGAAGCAAGGAGCATATTTTAGAAGCCTTTTTGAATGGAGCTGATGCAGCACTAGCTGCTTCAATTTTTCATTATCAAGAAATCCAAATCGCAGACTTAAAGCACTTCCTTAAATCCAAAGGCATTCCTGTAAGAATCTAGCACCAAAGCAATGCAAACCTTAGAAACACTTGGCTTATTTGGGCTTTTTTGCATTTGCTTCATTTCAAGCAGCCTTTATCCTTTGGGATCTGAAGTTTTTGTTAGCTTTTTTGCGACTTTAGATTATCCTTTGTTTCTTGTGTGGAGTGTTGCTACCATTGGCAATACTTTAGGTTCGCTTAGCACTTATGCCATTGGCTATTGGGGAGAAAATTTTATTTTAGCAAAACACTTTACAAAACCAAAAAATTTTGAAAAATATCTCGTTTTTGTTGGCAAATATGGTTTTATAGGGGCATTTTTTAGTTTTTTACCCTTTTTGGGAGATATTTTTGCATTTGTTTTAGGGGCTACTCGCTACCCTTTTTTAAAAGCCACCTTTTTTATTTTTCTTGGCAAAGGCTTACGATATTATCTGTTAATCTACCTAACCAAAGTTTTTTATTTTTAACTATATTGGGGCAAAGTAAGAATTCTTTGTGTAAAATTTAGACATAATCAAGAAATACTATGTTACCTATAAATTGTTGCTATTTTTACAAAGGAGATTAAGATACAATTTGAATCCAAAAAAGAATATGTAGCAAAGCTACTTGGTGAAGAAGATACGATATTTGTTATACCTGATTATCAGCGTCCTTATAGTTGGAGGAAAGATGAATGTGAGCAGCTTTGGACTGATATAATCAATGTATTTGGAGATGGAGAAAACATTGAAGAGTATTTTTTGGGTTCTATTGTAACTTACAAAAATGATCAAAAGTTGCTTGAAATTATCGATGGGCAACAAAGAATTACTACATTGACTTTGCTTTTTAGAGCATTTTATGAGCATTTTAAAAATGAGGGCAAAAATGTTAAGCAAGGTTATTTAAATGGTTTTGGAAGGTGTATTTGGAAATTTGATAGTGCTGATGAAAAATTATATTTTGATGAAATGCATTTGTATAGCGAAGTAGCTATTGATGATGACAAAGAAATCAAAAGTTTAGATTTTTTATTTTTGCAATTTATGCATATTATTCGCGCTCAACACGAAGACTTTGATACAACAACCCAAAGCGTTTTAAACTTTTTTACAAAACAAGATAAAAAAGTGTATTATGGAGCTTCTGAAAATTGGCTATACAAAGATGAAACTATGCCTTTTATTTTAAATTTAGCTGACTTTTGGCTTAATCCGCAAGATTATCTTAGTAGGAAATCAACAAACTGCCTAAAAAACTTAAATCTTTTTCAAAATGATGCTTAGAAAAGCTTTGTAAGTTGCTTGGTATGGAAAAATCATCTTGAATTTAAGCAAGTTAAATTTAATGTTGCAAAATTTAGTGAGGATTTTGATAAGTTTTTGCCAAAACTGATAACAATATCAAGTTTATTGCTTTTGAATAATAATGCCACCATTAATACCACTAAAGAAATAATCTTTAAAATGAATGTAGCCCTAAAAACTAATGATTGGAGCAATATTCAAATCAAGCAACAAATGCCAAATTTTGAAACCTTTTTACAAAACCTAGAAAATATGGATAGCAGAAAAATAAAATTCATACTCTTTTTATATTCTAATATCTATGCTGATTTTACTGAAAATGCTAATACAGCTAAGCTTCAAATAGAGCATATTTTGCCAAAACAATGGCAAAATGCAAATTTTAATGGTTGGAATGAGAATCTACACAACCAATATTTAGAACAAATTGGCAACAAGATTCTGCTTCCTGATAAGAATAATATCAAATGCTCTGATCACTTTTTTGCAAAAAAGCAAGATGAGTATAAAAAAATCATAGGCTTAAAAGAAGTTTATGAATTGGACATAAGAGAGAAAAAATGTCTAAAAGAAGATATTGAATCTAGAAACAAAGAAATCTATCAAAGATTAAATGATTTCTTTAGCAAACATATCTAAGCATATTTGCTTAGAGTAATCAATTTTCTAATAATGCAAAAAAAGTGGGGGGGGGGGGGCAAATATGGACAATCTATTAAATGAAATCAAGCATTTAGCTCAACAGGGCTTGGAGAAATCTTATTTTAAGGGATGAAAATTACAAGGAAATATTTCTACAAATTATGCTAAAGTCTGAAACCGCTATTGAAAAATTTTCACAATTATCCACAAGCCAAAAGCCTATTTATGAAAAAGTAAATTCATCGGTAAGAACTCACGATAGAATCGATGAGGCTAGAAAATCTAATATGTATTTAATCGCTTATTGTTTTAGCAGATTCGAGCACACTTCTTTATTTCCTCAATACAATCAAACTAAGTCTTTTGATATAGCCGTAGAGAAGCTAGGAGCGAAAAAGAATACTTTAAAAAAATTATAGAGATTACTTTGATGCCAATAATGACAATGATAGAAAAGGATGGTGGAAGGCATCTTTGCCAGATGATATGCAAAGATTCAAAGAGATTTATGATTTAAAAAACAAAGATGAAGTTATCGCAGAAGCTAGAAATGTTTTAGAAATAAGATAAAGAGCAAAAAAATTATAATAATTTTGGATTGCAGTCAAAAGACAAAAAATGCAATACCAAACTTACAAGCTAAAAGAAGCTCAAAGCAAAGCCTTAAGCGGATATACTTACAAAGAACTTCTATAGCTTGTTATGATGTTCTCAATGATATTCACAAGAATCAAATAGAAAACTTACTAAACAAGATTATATATGTAATTCCTTATAATTCACCCATTACCAAACAATCATTAATTAAATATTTCAACGAAAAATATTAATATTAACATAAGGCAGTAAGAGTAATATCAAATATTAATAGTGTAATCTTAATGGTTTAGCGTTTAAATTTTAAAGAGAAGTAGCTCTCAAGTATTCTAACTCCATTCTCCAAATCTAATCTTTAATCTTTAATCTTTAATCTTTAATCTCTCATATATCTACAGCCTATACATTTATAGATTTATATATAATTTTTAGAGAGAATTTAAATATTTTAAAAAGTATTGTAGCTTTTTCAATACTAATATCAATACTAATAGTAAGAGAATAGTAATATTATTCGTTGAAATATCTAATT